>JALHUF010000599.1 GCA_022866195.1 Terriglobia bacterium | reverse complement strand
TAGAAACTCGAGTAAACCTTTTAACCTGGGATCGTAGGGAAAGCACTTTCCCCTCAGGCTGCCGAATCCTGCTCGTGCTCTCTGGTGCAGCCAGAAGAATGCCGAGTAGAAAGCGTAGGTCTTTATGATTATTTGTCGCAAGTAGCTAAAGTCAACTACCGGGCTGTGCACGTTACGGTTCGGATCGAGTAAGTAGCCACCTAACAATCGGAACTCCCCCTGATGAAGAACATATGAAGAATGGGCAATCGCATTCCTCAAAGGAGGGAAGTAGAACTCGCCAAAGACCGCAGCGAGACTTGGTAGCCCGGCTTTATCGGCGAGCCCAGCTATGACTCGGATTTTTTCCGACGGGCTAATCGGAGGTGGCGGACGGAAAAGTGTGCGCTTCATTCTCTTGCGGCTTCTCGTTGTTTTTTCACTTGACGCAGTAGGGTCGCGAAATGGGTTCGTCACAAAAGGCAAGTTCGACCGGACTCGAAGAAGATTCGCAAGCACGTTGTAAGGCGCCTCCATCTCAGTCATATGAGCATATGAGATTAGCCCGAGGCGCCAACTCGTCTTCTCAACGCTTCGGAATGTTTCCTTAGGAAGTTCAATTTCCGTAAGTGCCGTTAAGTCCTCTAACATTTCCTTTGATTCCTGCAGAGGGTCCCAGCCCGCATCTTGACAGCCGCCCACTCGAAGGAGGGCAAAGGCATATTCAGAAGTATCCACGCCATCCGGGGAAAAGAGGGGTGTTAAAAGTTCGGCGTACCGCTTCCTTTCGGTGGCGGCAAGCTCAGCGCTTTGCATTCGTTTTCCTCACTGGCGTGTGGCCCCAGGTCATATTGATAATTTGAGGTAGGCTTGGAGTCTTACAACTTCAAACTCGGATTTCCTCTATTCAGGCTTTGCCTGGGATCATGCCGAGCTTGTTGATGACTTCCATTGCGGTCTAGAGATTCTGGCTCACTTGCTGGACTTCCGAGATTTTCCAGTAGGCCAGAGCGTTACGAGACTTGGTAGTGGGCCAGTTTGAGTTATAGCCGCCGATATTCGCCTACTCTGCTTGTCGGCCTTATAATCCTTTCACGCTTCCCCGCATCCTGAACTGCCCAGCGGGCGTCGTTGCGATATCGAGGTTCGTTAACTGCATCCCCACGAGCGGCACATTCGCTCGCAAAATCTTTCTCAAGGAACTTGTCCACGTCTTGATTCGTGAAGACCCGCCCTGCCGGCAGCCCTCGAATCCATCGGAGGGCCGCATCGCGCAGTTCCGTTTTCTTTAACAATTTGCTCTCTCCTAAGCCGCAACTTTTCCAACCCCGTCGGATTTCAGCAAATCCACAAGCTCTCCTAGTGATCAAATGTGATCGGCACGTCCAGCTTCCGCGACTCCGCAACAGTTAGTTGCCAGCGCTGGATATAAGGACGAATTGAATTTGGGTACTCATTCGTAGCCGAGAGCTTCCTACTCTGAGGGTGCGAGATAATACACGGGTTTCAGAGGCAATAGACGTTTCTCCGTCTCGGCCACCCTGTCGTAGTGCTGGACCCAGAGATCGAATAACTTCTCCAGGTCAAGAAGCGTCACCTTTCTCTTCTCTTGTGTTCGAGCTTCGGATTCCGCATCGTTTGTAAAGCCGCCAGTTGAAACGAAGATTCCCACGTCCTGATCACCTAGAAGCGCCATGAATGACCGCAACCCTTCGACATTGACCTTATCTTCCCGACGTTTTACTTGGACTTTGATTCTCGGAACGCTCGTTCCAAGAGGATCGGTGTGCGCCAGAATATCAATACCCTGATTAGGTAAGGGAGTTAAGCAATCCTTACGAGCGTCTCTTGGGCTTTTCTCTTGCCCCCGAGGTGGACTGCCAGGAAGCCGGCATTACCTCACTGCTTGCCGGACTGCTCCCAGTAGTTCCGCGTTCTCGATCCGGGTGCGGGGAGGATTCGTCCTTCTCATCGCACAGCGGCGCACGCACATCCAGGTCCGCTGGCAACCCAAACCAGAAATAAAGAAGGAGCGCCGCAAGGGTCACGACCAGCATGATGAGGTATGCCGAGGCAACGAAGAGCGCCAGCCAAGCCCAGTAGCTAGCGAGCAATCGGACGGCTCCGTAAGCCACCAGTGCCGGGACGGCAAGCCCCAGAAGTAAACGGCTACCCGATAACAGTCGTTGCATGGGTATCCTTGGCCCGGTGATCGTATAGACCAGAGTACATCGTGGTGGTTTGTATTGTCAACAGAAAGACAATCCCGAGGATTGTGTCACCATCCCTGCGCCTTCGGTAATGTGGAGCGGAGGAGCGCATATGGATCAGTTCAAACTTTTCGGTCAGCGTGTTCGGGTCGTACGAAAGGCCGCCAGGCTTACACAGGAGGAAGTGGCAGAGAAGGCTGGGATAGCTCCAAATTTCTTGGGGTACATCGAGCGAGGCAAGAAACGTCCGTCACTTGAGGTCACGTTTGCCTTGGCGAAAGTGCTTAACGTCTCTGTCGAGACGTTCTTCAGATTCGATCAAGTAGAAACCGACGAGCGAGCGCTGCGCAAGAAGATCAACGCATTGGTCGAAAAATCCGACCTCCATCAATTACAGTTGACCTACAGGTTTCTGAAGTATGCTCTACAACCATAACGACGCTTTGCTCCGCGAAAAAAAGAGCCAGGCAGATGAGCATGGCTCTGTGAGGGAAAGAATTACGCAATCTTCAACAGCGTTTGTTGCGCCTTCTTTCTATCTCCCAAACACACCGGCAGGAAATCGCAGTAGCCGCAGTGCCTCCCCGGCCGCTTGTAGAATGTTCCTGCGGCGATGTCCTCGGAGATGATCTGTACTTTGGCAAGGTACTCAGCCAACCGGCCCGCATCCCTTTCGGCGAAGTGCCATTCGATCCGGGGTTCCTTGGTCTTGACGAGCACGCAGAGCGCGACCCGTTCGGCTTCAGGAACCGCAGCCCAGTACGCCGTCAACTGGTCGGAAAGTTCAACCTCGTGATCCTGGTAATCCGACGCCGCCGTCTTGAAGTCAACGACGGCAAGCCGACCCTCTACTTCCGCAACAAGGTCAACGATCCCGACGAAGGGCAGCGCAAGTGAGGTAACAGCCAGCTCGAATTTCCTTTCGACACCGAACGCGCGCCCCATCTTCGGGACTTCCTCCTCAAGGAATTTCTTGAGAAGATTCTGGCCCTTCGCCAGGAAGTCCTCCCAAGATTCTCGGCTGTTGTACCGCAGCTCGATCTGCTTCAGATTTCCCCATTCACGGCGAAAGGTATCAGCGGGATCTGCGCCCGAGCGGAACAAATCAGCCAGTGCAACATGAACCAGGGCGCCGAAGACAAGCCCGGCACTCTCAACCTTTGGCCGTAACTTCTCGACGTAGTACAACCGGTATTGTTCTGGACAGGTGAGATAGCGGTTGATGCGGGAGTAGGAGAGGTGCGGTGTAGTTTCTCGATCGAGGATTTCCTCCGAATCTTGGGCTAACAACCAGATTACGAGCCTGAGTTCTTGAGGAAAAGGGGTAACACTCCAAAGCGTGGGTTCCCAGGTGGAACCGAAATGAGTGTTACCTATGGAAGGTATAAGCGAGGTTCCAGGGAAGAGGAAGAAGACCCGCCCCCCGAGGGGGGCGGCGCGGCGGGTTGGCTCTTCCCGCACATTCCTTTGCGGCACTCCCTTCCAAGCCGGTTTGGCTTTTTCAGGTGGGGTCATCCCAACTCGGTTGCAGCCTTTGCATGATTGGCCAATTTCCACAATACGCGGCGTAGACGGGTCACTCTCCAAACGGCGACACAATCCGAGTGGTAGAATCTGAGGACTTCGTCAGTCCCCAATTTTGGAGGTTCAGATGAAAACCTTGTGGACCGACCAGCGACTTCAGCGTCTGTTTCGCCATTACAACAAGAAATTTTGGGGGGGCAAGCTTCCACATTTCTTGGTCGTCAACGACAAGGACCGGATGGGATGTCGCTGCGACAAAAGGAGGCGGCGAATCGCCATGAACGCAGACACGCTTCGGAGCGACCGCGAAGTCCGGACGGCCCTCGTGCATGATATGGGTCACATTACTGCGAGTGGTCATGGCAAGGATTGGCAAAGAGAGATGGAGCGCCTATCAGCCGCCGGAGCCCCTGGAATTAAGCGCGAATTGACACTGTATAGGTCTGGACCCTTTGAGACCCGCCGGTCAATTGTCGAGTCGTTCTCCGATACCGCGTGGGAAGGAACAACGTGGGAGGGGGCCATTATGTTGCTCGGCCGGAAATTCAATCTTATTTCGTCGGATGGAAAGACGATCAGTAAGTGGGCTGCGGTTACCCTCACACAGGCCAAAAAAGCTCTCCGCCGCGTGCAAAGGCTGCACCTCCACAACCCAGCCACCGTGAACAAATAGAGAGAGCAATTATGGAGTTTCTGGACATGTCTATAGGCGGCCTTACGAGGGCGTGGACTTGCCATTTGGTGTCCATTCCTTTCACTCCGCCCCATCAGAAATCGCGACGTCGTCCCGTACTTGTGTGTCTTCAGCACTTCTGAGACTGATCTAGGTTTTTTCCATGCTACAGTTCAGTCCCCAGTTCACCCCGAGT
>JALHUF010000598.1 GCA_022866195.1 Terriglobia bacterium | reverse complement strand
GGCCAGGATGGGGATGACGATGCCATCCTCGGAGATGTGGCGGCGCTCCTTGAGGATGACGTCGCCGACCTCGTCCAGCGTCCCCACGTCGATGCACACACGTCCAACCTTCACGCGGCCCCCGCGGCGCGCGCCCTGCGCGTCGAATTCCAGCACATCGCCACTTTCCAGCAGGAAGATTTCGCCCGCCACGGCCGCCAGCTCTTTGGCCATCAGCATGTGGCGGCGGAGGTGGCGATATTCGCCGTGGATAGGAACGAAGTACCGGGGCCGCACCAGGTTCAGCATCAGCTTCAATTCTTCGGCGCTGCCGTGCCCGGAAACGTGCACGGGCGGCTGGCTGCCGTCCTGGTAGTGGACGCGGGCGCCGCGGCGGTAGAGGTGGTCGATCATGCGGAAGATGGATTTCTCGTTACCGGGAATGACGCGCGCAGAAATCACCACGTCGTCGCCCGGCTCGGCCGTCACCCAGCGGTGACTGTTGACCGCCACGCGGGAAAGCGCGGCCATGGGTTCGCCCTGACTGCCCGTCAGCACCACGGCCACCTGGTTAGGCGGCAGCTTGCGCAGCTCCTGGGGCGCCACCAGCAATCCCTCGGGAACGTGCAAGCGGCCCATCTCCCGCGCTATCTCGGAATTCTGGAGCATGCTCCGGCCGACAAAGCACAGGCGACGCCCGTACTCCTCGGCCAGGTCGGTGACCAGTTGCAGGCGGTGCATGGAAGTGGCGAAGCAGGAAATCAGCACCCGCCCCTTGGCCTCCGCCATGATCTCCTCGAAGCGCTCGCGCACGGCGCGCTCCGAGGGCGTCATGCCCGGCCGCTCCACGTTGGTGGAATCGGAAAACAACGCCAGCACGCCCTGGCGACCGTAAGCGGCAAGCGTGTGCAGGTCGCTGACGTGCTGGTCCATAGGGGTGGGGTCGAACTTGAAATCTCCACTGTGGATGATGGTGCCGAGCGGCGTGGTCAGCGCCAGAGCGCCAGCCTCGATGATGCTGTGGGTGAGGTGGATAAACTCCACGTGGAAGGGCCCGAGGTCGAAGGGCGCGCCGGGTTGCATCTCGCGCAGCTCGACCGCATCCTCCAGCCCGTGTTCGACCAGCTTGGGTCGCGCCAGCGCCAAGGTGAAGGGCGTGCCGTAAACCGGCGCGTCCACCTCGTCCAGCACGTAGGGCAAAGCTCCGATATGGTCTTCGTGGCCGTGGGTGAGCAGAATGCCGCGCAGCCGCTCCTGGTTCTCGCGCAGGTAAGTGATGTCGGGGATGACGATGTCCACACCGAGCAGCTCGGCGTCAGGGAACATCACCCCGCAGTCGACCACCAGCAGATGGCCGTCATACTCGTAGGCCATCATGTTCATGCCGAACTCGCCCAGGCCTCCGAGGGGTATAGCGCGTAGTATCTTGTCGGGGGAAGAGATGTGATCCTCCTCAATCATCCGCTATGCTAGCATACCATTAGGCTAGCGGGGGACGACAACGGCAATAAGGGTTACTGGCTCAGATCATAGACCTGTGGGCGCGAGCGTCAAGACGCCCAGGAGGAAGCGGCAATGAAGATCAACGTCCAGATTGTCTTCTACAGCATGTATGGCCACACCTGCAAGATGGCCGAGGCGGTGGCGGAAGGTGCCCGGGAAGTAGAGGACGTCGAGGTGAGCCTTTATCAGGTGCCCGAACTCGTACCCGAGGAGGTGCTGGAACGGGGGGGTGCCAAGGCAGCCCGCGCGGCCTTTGCCCACATCCCCGTGGCCAAGCCGGAGCAACTGGCAGAGGCCGATGCCATCATCTTCGGCACGCCGACCCGCTTCGGGAACATGTGCGCCCAGATGCGCAACTTTCTCGATCAGACAGGGCCCTTGTGGATGAAGGGTGGGCTCATCGGCAAGGTGGGCAGCGTCTTTACCTCCACGGCGACTCAGCATGGGGGGCAAGAAACCACCATCACCAGTTTCCACTCCACGCTGCTGCATCACGGCATGATCATTGTGGGCGTGCCTTACTCCGAGCAGCGGCTTGTGAACATGAGCGAGATCACCGGCGGCACCCATTACGGCGCATCGACGCTGGCCGGCGGCGATGGGTCGCGACAACCCAGCGAGAATGAGCTGGCCATCGCCCGCTTCCAGGGGCGGCACGTGGCCCGGATTGCCCGCACGCTCAAAGGCTAAGTGAGCCTGCCGCTCGGCCTCCGCATGCCGGCCAGGCCCCCCTGGATGATCCTCCTGCCGCGCATCGCGCGAGTTGACGCGCGGCGGCTATCACGCTATATATGTAACTAATGCTTGGCCGTCTGTTGGCGCGCCTGCTGTTGGTTTTCTCGTTCGCGTCCGCGGTATGTCCCGCCACCCCGGAGAAGCCCCAGAAGTGGCTCGAAGTCCGCAGCCCGCACTTTGCGGTGATCACCAACGGTAACGAGAAGCAAGCGCGGCGCGTGATCGGGCAATTCGAGCGCATCCGCGAAGTGTTCCACACAGCCTTCCCGCGTTTGAAGGTGGATACCAGCGCGCCGATCATTGTGCTCGCCGCCAAAGACGAGAAAACCTTCGAGGCGTTGGGGCCGGAGGCCTGGAAACAGCGGGGCCAGGCGAAGCGGGCGGGCTACTTCCTGCCCGGCGCCGAGAAGAAACTGGTCCTGCTCCGCCTGGACATGGAAACGACGGAGATCT
>JALHUF010000597.1 GCA_022866195.1 Terriglobia bacterium | reverse complement strand
CGTCAGCAAAACCTTCATTCTCTTGTCTCCTGATTTCCGTTAGTAATTGTCGCGCCGCAGGCGCGCCGGCTCCGGCCGGCGAGCCCCAGAGGTGCGAGCGCCCACCGGCGCAACGGCCCCTCACTCCACCGTAACGCTCTTGGCGAGGTTGCGCGGCTTGTCCACGTCGCAGCCACGCAAGACGGCGCAGTGATAAGCAAAAAGCTGGAGAGGAATCACGCTCAACAGGGGCGTGAGGATGTCATGATTGCGCGGGATTTCGATGACGTCATCCACCAGAGACCCCAGCTTCGTGTTGCCGATGGAGGTCACGGCGATAATGCGTCCCTCGCGCGCGCGAATCTCCTGCATGTTCGACACCACCTTGTCGTAGGACCCGTCCTCGGGGGCCAGCGCCATGGTCGGGAAGGTGGGCTCGATCAGCGCGATGGGGCCATGCTTCATTTCTCCCGCGGCATACCCTTCCGCATGGATGTAGGCGATCTCCTTCAGCTTCAAGGCGCCTTCCAGCGCGATAGGGTACTGGTATTTCCTCCCGATGTAGAGGAAGTGGTCCACGCCGCAGTACTTCGCGGCCAGTTCGCGCAACTGCTCCGACCCAGCGAGAACCCGACGCATGTCTCCGGGAAGTTCCTCCAGACCGTGAATGATAGACATCCCTTCTTCGTAGGAGAGGTCACGGCTCCTGCCGACCAACAGGGCCATCAAGGTCAGGATAGTCATCTGGGAGGTAAAAGACTTGGTCGAGGCGACCCCCACTTCGATCCCGGCATGACAGTACACGCCCGCGTGAGTCTCCCGGGCAATGGAACTGGCCACCACGTTGACCAAACCCAAGACCAGCGCTCCCTTGCGCTTTGCCTCCCGGAGCGCCGCGAGGGTGTCGGCCGTCTCGCCCGATTGACTGATGGCCAGCACCACGGTGTTCTGCCGGAGGTTGAGTTTGCGGTAGCGGAACTCCGACGCCAGCTCCGTCTCGACCGTCAGATCCGTCAGCGTCTCAAAGACGTAACGCGCATAGAGCCCCGCAAAGTAGCTGGTCCCGCAGCTGATGATAATCAGGTGGCGAGCCTGCTGAAGGCGGTCCAGGACAGATTCCAGCCCTCCCAGCTTAGCCACTCCTTCGGAGTAGTTCAGCCGGCCCCGCAGCGCGTTCTCCACCGCTTCGGGCTGCTCAAAGATCTCCTTGAGCATGTAGTGTGGAAACTCTCCGCGCTCCATCGCCTCCGGAGCCACTTCGAGCATTGTCGCTTCTCGGCTCACCGCTCGGTTCTCCAGCGTGGTGATGGAGAACTGACCGGGTTCAAGCCGCGCCACTTCGTTGTCTTCCAGATAGACCACCTGGTCGGTGTGCTGGGCCAGCGCGGATACGTCTGAGGCCGCCAGCGACTCGTCCTTACCGATGCCCAGGATGATAGGACTTCCGCGCCGGGCCACGATGATCTGGTCGGGGTGCGCGGTGTGCAATACGGCGATGCCGTACGTACCCTGGACTTGGAGGAGAGCTTTCTGCACGGCCGTCTCCAGATTCCCCTGGTAAAGCTCCTCGATGAGGTGAGGTAGGACCTCTGTGTCGGTTTCCGAGCGGAAGGTGTGGCCCGAGGACAGCAAACGCTTCTTCAGCGCCTGGTAATTCTCGAT
>JALHUF010000596.1 GCA_022866195.1 Terriglobia bacterium | reverse complement strand
TCAGGCGATTCCGGCGTTCAACCAGCAATCTCCTGAATTCATTCTCAAATCTTCGCTGGCGTTCTTCGAGTGCGGCGCGCTTCAGGCTGAGCAGGCGCCGAAAATCGTACCGGACGATGCCTGCCGATGCGTGGAGCAGCGCCTCGCGGCTCTGGTTGAGCTTCGCGCGCACCAGCCGATTGAGCTCAACCACCATGTCGTCCACCCGCTGGGCTCTTTCCCCCAATCTCGTCAGCATCGTCTGAAACACCCGATGGAGGCGCAGCGCGGTGAGCCGCTCACGGGCTTCGGAGAGTCTCAGTCGGAGGCCCTGCGTCATGTGCCGCATGCGCTCCTGGAGTTCGGCGACGAAGTCCTGCTTGCGATGGACGACGAGTTCGGCCGCGGCCGAGGGCGTGGGCGCGCGCAGGTCGGCAACGAAGTCCGCGACGGTGAAGTCGGTTTCGTGGCCGACCGCGGAAATCACCGGAATCCTGGACGCGGCGATGGCGCGCGCCACACCCTCCTCGTTGAACGCCCACAGGTCTTCGAGTGAACCTCCACCGCGCGCCACGATCATCACGTCAACGATCCGGTGGCGATTGAAGTACTCGACGCCTTCAACGATTTCCTCCGCCGCGCCTTCGCCCTGCACCTTGACGGGATAGAGCGTGACGTTCATATTGCGGAAGCGGCGCTGGAGGATGCGCAGGATGTCGCGAATCACGGCGCCGGTGGGCGAGGTCACAATGCCCACCGCGCGCGGCAGCACGGGCAGAGGCTTCTTGCGCGCCGGGTCAAACAAGCCCTCGGCAGCGAGTTTGGCTTTCAGTTGCTCGAAGGCCAGTTGCAGCGCGCCCACACCGGCGGGTTCCAGGAAGTCCACGTAGAGCTGGTATTCGCCGCGCGCCTCGTAGACGCTCAGGTGGCCGCGCGCAATCACCGAAATTCCGTCCTGCGGCTTGAACTTCAGGTAGCGCGCCTGATTGCGAAAGCAGACGGCGCGAATCTGGGCGCCCGCGTCCTTGAGCGTGAAGTAGAGGTGGCCGGAAGTCGCGGCGCGAAAGTTCGAGACCTCGCCCGCGACCCAGACATCGGGAAACTGCTTCTCGAGCAGGTCCTTCAGCTCGAGGCTCAGCTCGGAGACACTGTAGATCTTGCGCTGCGACGGGAAACCGAAAGTAGCTTGACCCATAAAGAGAAGTCAGAAGTAAGCTCTCAGCTTTCAGCAGTCAGCAAGCAGCGACTGTACAGGGAAGCTGAAAGCTGACGGCTGATTGCTGACTGCTTCGTTCAACGCCGTGTCCAAAGCGAGACCAACCACAACACCAGCGTCAGAACCACGCTCAGCACGATGCATGTGACGATGGGGAAAAAGAACGTCAGGTGCTTGCCCTTGTACGCGATGTCGCCGGGGAGCCGGCCCAGGCCGAAAAGGGAGAACTTGGAGCCTGCCATCAACAGCAGGCCCACGGCCACCAATACGACGCCGGCAATGATGAGAAACTTTCCCGCCTGAAAGGGCAGCTCATCGCTCATGGTCACGTCCCCACCCAACAACAAAACCTTGACGCGATGCGCGGTGCTTGTCAAGGGGACGAAATTCTGGAACCGTTGCGCAGAAGTCGAAAAGCGGTCAGCCTTCAGCCGTCAGCCCTCAGTATAAGCGAGTTCTGCTGATAGCTGAGAGCTGCTTGCTGATAGCTGGTGTCGCGCTATACCGATTCCATGCCGGGGAAGAAATAGGCGATTTCGAAGGCGGCGGTTTCAGGAGCGTCCGAGCCGTGGACCGCGTTGCGCTCGACGTTCGTGGCGTAAAGCTTGCGGATAGTTCCGGGAGCAGCATGGGCAGGATTCGTTGCGCCCATCACCTCGCGCAGCCGGGCGATGATGTCCTCGCCTTCCAGCACCATCACCAGCGCCGGGCCGGAACTCATGAACGCAGTCAGGCTAGCGAAGAACTCTTTGCTGTGATGGACGGCGTAGAAACCCTCGGCTTCTTGCTTCGAGAGGTTGACCAAGCGGGCGGCGATAATCTTGAAGTGGTTCGCCTCAAAGATCCTGATGATGTCCCCGGCGTGGCCAGCCTCCATGGCGTCAGGCTTGATGATGGCCAAGGTTCGCTCAATGCTCATCTCTTTCCTCTTAGGTCTGTGGCTGCCTCTCGAGATGGCGAAGAAAGGTGACGAGGTGTGAAGTGTAAAGGATGAAAGCTGAACGACCAAGGCTTGTTCAGCC
>JALHUF010000008.1 GCA_022866195.1 Terriglobia bacterium | reverse complement strand
TTTGGTTCCTGTGCGCGCGGCGATGCCAAGGACGATAGCGACCTGGATGTGCTTGTGATCGAACCGGAAGTTACGGCGGGCCTGGAAGAAACGGTCCGGCTGCGCGACGGCCTGAGACCATTGCGGATTCCTGTCGATGTCCTCGTTGTGAGCCGGGGGACTTTCGAGTACTGGGCTGACACGCCGAACACCGTGTTCAATGAGGCGGTGCGGGAGGGGCGAATATTCGATGCGGTCCCGTGAGCATGCTGAGATCCTGTTGCGCAAGGCGGCCAGGACATCTACGTGTTGGAGAGACTTAGCGCGGATCCAGCCACCCCGGACGAGATCCTCGGGTTCCACGCCCAGCAGGCCGTCGAAAAGATGCTGAAAGCTGCTCTGACGAATCGCGCCATCCGATATGGGCGGACCCACGATTTGACTGTCCTCGTTGAGCTCCTTCATCAGCATCAGTTCTCACTCCCAGCGGATTTGGAGGAGGTCAAGCAACTCACGCCTTATGCGGCGGAGTTCCGCTATACCGAACTACCCGCGCAGCCCCCTTTCGACCGCTCGTGGGCGCTGGACATCGTTCGCCGTGTGAGAGCCTGGGCCGAAGCTGCCGTTCGGGGCTAGCGAAGCCGTCGAAGGACGGCTTCCTGCGCCAGCGTGAGCGCGGAATGGATGGCGCCGTAGGTTTGGGCTTTATCCTCGAGCGCGCTTAACTGAATCGGTGGTGGGTCAGGCTGAAGCCGGTGAACCACCTGGTCTAGAATAGCTCGCATCAGCTCGGGCGCGCCTTTCACGATCCCTCCCCCCAGGACGATCAAATCGGGGTCCACTATGGCTACCACGTTGGCGACGCCCACGCCGAACATCGTGAAGATCTTCTCCAGAACTGCCCGCGCCGCGGGATTCCCTTGCCGGAAGGCCTCAAAGACGAAGTAAGCATCACGTTCTTCCCTGAGGCTGCCCGCCTCGCCCGGCGGCGTTCCACCCAGGGCTTTGCGGCCCTCGGCGGCGATGCCGAGGCCCGAGACGTAATTCTCAAAGTAGCCCGTGTCCGGGAAATCTTCGGCCCAGCGTTGCCACTCGATGTTCATGCGGAAGACCTCGCCGGCCGAGCCGGTGCGGCCGCGGTAGAGCTTGCCGTCAACAAAAATCCCAGACCCGATCCCGGTTCCCAGGGCGATGAAGACGAAGTTGTCCACGCCCTGCGCCACTCCCCGCCAGTGTTCGCCAATGGCAGCCATGTTGACATCGTTTTCCATGAAGATCGGAACGCGAAATCCCTTTTCCAATTCGCGTCCCAGATGGATGTCTTTCCAGCCCGGCAGGTTGTTGGCATATGTCACCACGCCCCGCACCGGGTCCACCGGACTGGGCACCCCAATGGCCAAGGCTCGGAGGCGACCATGGCCAACCTTCTCCGCCACGCCCCGCAGGCTTTCCTTAATCTGGCGAATCATTTTCTGCGGACCGTCTTCCGGCCGGATTTTTACCGTCGCATCATTCAAGATTTCGCCGCGGAAGTCCGCGAGGGCGAAGTGAAGGTGGCTGGCTCCCAGGTCAATCCCTACGACGTAACCGAAGTTCGCGTTCAGCCCGACGCGCTGGTGGCCGTCACCGAACTCTGCCAGGCCCTTGCGCTCCAGAGCCCGCACTTTGGCCGCGAGCGTCGAAGGGTGGAGACCCACGGCGCGGGCGAGTTCGCGCCCGGAGATCTCGCCGCTCTTCGCTATTTCCCGGAAAATGCGCTGTAAGGTGTTTTCAGCTCTCAGCATGGTGTTTCCGGCCCGCACCGTCTCGCGCGCGAGATTTGGCTTGGCCCCTCCGTTCCTAACCTATGGAAATCGTGCCGGAGGGTCAAGCGAGACTTTGTTTGACGCATTGAATCATCGGGTCATTGAGTCACTGAGCTTCTGACCTGCCGGAGCAACTAGCTGGCAAGGAAGCTGTTGTGTGCGATCAATCGCACAATCGCTCAATCACTCAATGACTCAATCTCTTCAGGAGGAGGTCGGAGTAGGATTGGCCGACGAGATCGGCGGGAGCAAGGCCAAAGAGCTTTTGCAACTTCCGCGCCTGCTTGCGCACTTTCCCCAGGCCGCCCGAGCGCGACATGGCCTCGACCTCCACGAACTTTCCCAGACGGCGCACGCGGTCCAGATGGATCTTCACATTTCCGACGAGATAGATCTCCCGCCGCTTGTCCACGACGGTCAGGACCTCCAGCGCCTGCCTGAGGATCGCCCGCAGGGGATGGCGCCGCGGCAGCAACATCATTTCGATCTGCGCGCGGCGCGGGCGCGGCGTGTCAGAACGCTCATAATAGATGAGAGCATTTTCGATCCGCCCCTCGCGCAGCTTGAGCCGCCCGCAAGGCACACGGAAATACGTGTCAATCTGACGGTCCGTGCCCACATGGCGAGCGCGCAGTTTCTTGAGCGCGGCACGGACCGCACCCTCGTTTCGCAAGCGCGCCTTAAACTCAAAGTTGACGTGCTTCAAGTGTGCCGCCAATTCTGGCACGCAGATGTGTGCTCCGGCCGTAGGCGGACGGAGCCTGGCCTCCGGTATGGCCCGGCCCGCGGGGGGGGGGGGGGGGGGGG
>JALHUF010000595.1 GCA_022866195.1 Terriglobia bacterium | reverse complement strand
CGCGGCATCGCGCGGGTCGAGTTCCAGCACGGCGCGTTTTACCTGGTTGGGGTGATGACCAACTTGCGAGATCCCAATCACCGGCGGACGTCGCCACTCGAGACGAAGCGCGGGCATTATCTCCACGCGCACTTCCGTGTCGCGCGAGCCGGGCTCGAGCGGCGCCAGCACGAAGAACCATGGCTCCGGCCCATCCTGTCGTGGGTCCATAAGAAGAAGCGCGCCGTCGGCACGAGACATGACGAAACTGTGCAGAGGGTCTTCCTGTGCCACGCGCAGCGTTTTGGTGGGACCGAAGAATATCATCTGACCCGTGTATTGTTGCGGGAACACGCCGCCCCCTGACTCACCCTGATAGGATTTGGAGAAATACGTTCCTGGATAGAGACAAATGCGAAAACCGGCGCGCTCGATCTTGCTCCAGTCGATGGGCCGATCCAACTTAAGCGTAATGAAGATGCGCTCGCCGTCGGTCCGGCAGATCAATTGGTAGCCGGAACCCCCTGTGCCTATTTCGCCGTACACGGTGGCAGAGGATTGTGCGCGATCCACCACCCGCCGCAGGACGTGGAGTTCAGCTCTCTCCATTCCGCCGCCTTTGGGCACGAGCAGCAGGTCACCCGAATCGAGCACCCGCTCGCCGTTCAAGATCATTTGCAGTCCGCCTTGAAAACCTACTTGGTAATTGTTGTGGAAGAGGAGGAAAGAAAGTCCCGGTCCCTCAAAATACTCTTTCTCGTTGAGCACAATCCCTTCCTTCGCAGCACACGGCTTCACCAACAAGGCCAGCAGGCATGCGCAGAGAATTCCGAAGCGCACCTTGTGAGAATTCATGAGTCATCTCCAGGAGGACATGTTTTCCACTTGCCGTCTTTGCACTCGGCGAAACACTACGCCAGCCACGTCTGGGTTTCAAGCTGAGATCTGATGGGTTGGAGAGTAAAAGGCGGCGACTCGGCCTGGGGAAGTAATCTGGGCAGCGCTCCTACAACCGCACGGCGGCACGGCTACAGAAGCCCTCCCCTACCTCAGTGCTCAAGGGGCCTTCAGCCCGCAGACCGCCGCCACCAGATAAGCGCGCTCGGCCGGAAGTTGGCGGACGAAAAGTTCGAAGCTGGCGCGGCAGTCAACACGGTGCTCAAAGTAGGCCGCCGCCATGGTCAGCTCGTAGAGGTCCACCAGCAGCGCCTGACCGGAGTTTGCTTCTGTCATCAAGCCACCTGTGTGTATTCGCCGGGAGACCGGTGCGCCACCCGCCTTCTCCCGCTGTGGGAGGGCAGAACCCTCCCTTACTCGAAAATGCAGTATGGCTTTGGGGTCCAGGAGAGTCAAGCCGCAGGAACGCAGGGGCAATCAACGTAGAAGATTACTGGTTGAGCCGTTCTTCGGCAGATTTGGCGCGACGGGCGCGGACAAGCTTGGAGTTGAGCTCGCGATTCGTGCGATCGGCATTCAGACCCTGCTGATATTCGTTGATGGCGTTTTCATATTCGCCGCGGTCGAAATAGAAGTCTCCCATCTTAATCGCCGCAGTGACCTTTTTCAGATCAACAACCGGCGTCGGCGGCTGAGGCCGAGACGTGGGCTGGCTGGAGGTGGAACCGGCCTTGCGACGCACGGTCGTCTCTGTAGAGCTCGAAGTTGGAGTTGTTCTTCCCTCAGAAACTCCGTCCGTCTGCCCGCCCCGGCCTTCCGTGGCTCCCGTTGAGTCGGGAGGATTCTCCGGCATGGTAGGCTTTTCGGGTGCCTTGGGCGGGCTTGTCGTTTCCGTCGGAGGCTTCGTCGGAGGCGGCGGGCGGTGCCCGATGTAGTACCATCCTCCTCCCCCAAGGCCAACCACCAAGATGCCCATCGAGACCCATATCCCCCATTGTGACGCCCGGGGTGGAGGCGGAGCGGGCACGGCGCGCGGTTGCGGAGCTGGAGCCACCGCAGGACGCGCCACGCTGGCCGGACGAGCTTGCGGGGCGGGTGTCACGGGAGCAGGAGTCACTGGAGGCGGACCACTGCTCGCTCTGGCGGGGGAGGTTGCGCGGAGAGCCGCTTGCAGAGCCTCTGCTGCGCTCGGCGAGTAAAGGCCGCCGGCCACTCGCGTCGCAGAGGGAGCAACCATGTCCTTTTCCACCCGTTCGATTTCGGCAATCAGCGCCTGGCCTGTTGCGGGGCGCAGTTCCGCCTTCTTTTCCAGCAGACGCATCACCAGGTCGGCGACAGGCTCAGGGATCTGCAATTCCGGCCGCAGAGTGCGAATGGGAGTGGGCGCCTTCATCAGATGCGCGAGCAACATCTCCATGCTGGTGTCGGCCTTAAAGGGCAAATCGCCGGCTAGCATTTCGTACATGACCACGCCGAGCGAATAGAGGTCAGAGCGGCCATCAAGTTGCTCGCCCCGCTTGCCCATGGCTTGCTCCGGCGACATGTACTGGGGCGTCCCGATCACCACCCCGGTGCCCGTCAGCGTCATGCTACCCGTGCCGCCCAACCGGCTCTCTTTCACCTTGGCAATGCCGAAGTCGAGCACCTTGGCCTGTACGCCTTCAGGTGTCTGAACCAGAACAATATTGTCAGGCTTGATATCCCGGTGGACCATGCCCAGCCGATGAGCAGCGTCCAGCGCGGCCGCGACCTGCTTGATGACGG
>JALHUF010000594.1 GCA_022866195.1 Terriglobia bacterium | reverse complement strand
GGTGAGACTCTGAGGTAGAGTGTTGCCATGCAGATGAGGTGGATTAGAGTACCCCGCTCCAGGTACCTGGAGCGGGCGGCGCTTGACCTACAAACTTCCCGTCAACAAAAATCTCCGCACCTTCAGGATCAGACGAAACGGCAACAGTTTCCGTCGCCTCTTGATGGCTTTCTCCCGTGGTGCTAGCCACCGGAAGTGAGACGTTCGGATAGAAGCGCCGCAGCACGGTAATCAGGTCGCTCGTGCTCAGGGCGTCGCAGATAGCGACCACCTAAATACCCCGATAAAAGCCCCGCAGCAAAGAGCCCAACTGATACGCTGAATCGTTCGCGACTGGTCATGCCAAAGTTTTCACCCACTGGCTGAGGTCGCAGTCAATTATGCCGTATCGCATCGAAGCCGAGACTTCTGCGCGTGGTTCTCCTTTGGATTGCCATCCTTGTTTCCTCTCGCTTCCCGAACGCGCAAGCTAGGGTCGGGCAAAAGGCGCCTGCATCGGGCGGCCACCCGCAGCCGCACGGGTTTTGCGGACTTCTCCAAATTGGTTGATCCGCACCACGCGGTCCTGGAGGATGACACGAATCTCCAGTTTGCCCCCCATCGCTTCGATGATCCTGCGGAGCGTGCTGATGTACATGTCCGAACGCCGCTCCACTTTGGAGATGGCGGCTTGTCTGACGTGCAAAACCTCGGCCAGTTGCTCCTGTGTCAAATCCAGTGCAGCACGCAGCTCGTCAAGAGCCATTTCCCTAATCATCTGCTCGGCCTTCGTCTCAGAACGAACCCGTGCCTCGGGAGACATTCTTGCCTGAAGTTCCTTGAAGTTCTTAGCCATCGACCAAGCCCTCCTTCCTTAACGCAATCAGGTGCTCATCGTAAAGCCGATCTGCGATGGGAACGAATTTCTCGTACCACTTGTCGTCCCCGGTCTTGTCACCCCCGATGAGCAGGATCCCACAACGCCTCGGGTCAAAAGCGTAAAGCACTCGATACGGTCTTCCCGCGTGCTGAATGACAAGTTCCTTCATGTTGGAATGCCTCGACGAAGCGATTACGTCGGAGTGTGGACGCCTCAATGTTGGTCCGTATCGCTGAAGAAGAATCACTTTGGCGTTCACGTCTTCTTGTTCGTCTTCGGTGAGGCTGCTCCACCATCCCTCGAATTCGTTCGTGTACTCAGCCTCCCATTCCACGCTCGGAATATAACCTCTACGGAATATAGATGTCAAGCGAATTCTTGGGGTTGCTTGATTCCGGCGAGCAGTTTTTGGTGCATTGGATGACTGCTTCAACCGGCTCCGATTGATGCAGTGAATTCTAGCACGCAGGACGATGGGTGTCCTCTACTTGCCGCCCGAAACCTGCCATGAGAGCATGGCTGGGAGGCAGGGATTCGAACCCCGATACGCAGATCCAGAATTGTTATATCCCCCCAGTTGATTCATCGACTTGGAAACATTCGCCCGAAGATTGTGGGGGATTGTGCGCTTTTGGTGTCAAAATCAGCCTCTGGATTCAATGTTCAGGGTGCGGGCCGCTGTTCCCACCTTGACCCGTACGCGCCGATGCGTCTGCGTGGCAGCAAACGCCAGTGCGAGCCGTTCTAGCGCGCAGTGGCGACGGTTCTGCGGTATGCTGTGACAAATAGAAAATCCCATATTAACTGATGGCATCGGCGTATAACGCGCCGCACCTGCTTAGTGGAGGTGAGTCGTGGCTACTACTTACCGCAAGAGAAAGGGCAGCGACACTTGGCATTTCTGTAGGAATTGCTCGAACTGGCCTACCAGCGGCTACGAGCAGCAGCCGACCAAGCCCAAGCGTGGCGAATTGTGTAACGAGTGCAGGTCAGAGCAAAAGAATCGACGATGCAGATAGGCAGATAATCGTCAGCTTGTCCTTCGCTTCGGGCCAAGGATCGCTCGTGCGAAGAGGATTCGCGGCTCCCTGGCAGTCCTTAACGAAGGGGGCCTCTGACGGTGCTCGCCAGAAGCCACCGGCGGCTGGGCGAGGCCGAAGCCGGCCTGGCGCCGGCACCGCGCGCGTCGCGTTTGACTTACCAGGAAATGCGCGATGCGCTGTACAACGACTACCGCATCAACAATCGCAAGTCACTCACGAGAATCAAGGGCCGCCTCTACCGCATCGGCGGCAGGTGGTGGGCCAAGTTCCGAATCGGCGGCAAACCAACCCAAGAGGACACTGGCACCGATGACCGGGCTCTAGCCGAGCGGTTCTTGGCCGAGCGGCGGCAGAAGGCTGGCGATCAGGTTGTAATCTGGGGCATCCAGCACCTTGACGAATTCTTTGACGGCTTCCGCGCCATCGAGATCACTACCGACCGCATCCGGGAATTCATCAACCGGCGCCAAGAGGCGGGCGCGTCGAACGCAGGCATCAACCGGGCGCTCGCCGCGTTGCGCCGTATGTTCTATCTCGCGACCCAGGACGGCAAGCTCCGGGACATTCCTCACTTCCCGATGCTGAAGGAACCGCCACCGCGCAAGGGCTTCCTGGAATACGAAGAGTACACGCGGTTGCGCGACGAGTTGCCCGACTATCTCAAACCCGTTCTCGATATGGGTTACTACACGGGGATGAGGCTCGGCGAAATCCTGCGGCTGCAATGGGACCAGGTTGACCTGCTACGTGGCTCGATTCGACTCGACCCCGGCACAACGAAGAACGATGAGGCGCGCACGATTGCGGTGGAAGGCGAACTAGCGGGAGTCGTCAAGGGTCAATTCTGGAATCGCAAGCCGGATTGCCCGTTCGTTTTCTACCGGGCCAACCAGCCTATCGTCGCGATCCGTAAGCAGCGGGTGAAAGCCTGCAAGCGCGCCGAGTTGCCGGGACTACGCTTCCATGACCTCCGGCGAACCGGCGTCCGTAACCTGGTGCGAGCTGGCGTTCCTGAGCGCGTGGCAATGGCAATCAGCGGGCACAAGACCCGCGCTATCTTTGAGCGGTACAACATCGTCAGCGAGCGCGATCTAACTGAGGCGGCCAAGAAATACGACGCCTACAACCTGCTGCCAGGGTTCGTTCTGGAAACGGTCGAAGGGGCTAAACCCTTTGTCCACAACGAGGAAGGCCCCGGCCCACGGACCGGGGCGGTTTGAGCTTGAAAGGCGAGGGTGGTGAGCGTACGGTATTGGTTAGAGGCAAAATTGAAGAGGGAAATTCCGATGAGAGGGAGGTAGCGATGGCAGAGCACTTTGGTCAGGAAATTGGAATTCCGCAAATTCAAATTCCGCCAGGGATGGGGAAAAAGATAGTCGTTCTTGGGATCGTAATTCTGGCCCTCGTTTTCCTGGCGGGAACCGTGGGCACGGTCGGCGCAGGAGAACGAGGCGTCTTACTGCGTTTTACAGCCGTGACCGACAAGGTCTTCGATGAAGGTCTCTATTTCAAGATTCCTTTCGTGCATCAGGTAGTTCTGATGTCAACCCAGATTCAGAAATACAGCGCTCCGGCCACCGCGTCCAGCAAGGATTTGCAGGTGGTCACCACCGAAGTCACCTTAAACTACCAGTTGACACCCAGCCAAGTGGGGGAAATTTATCGCCGTCTGCGACGGGATTATGTAAACCTGGTCATTCAGCCCTACATCCAGGAGGCGGTCAAATCTACCACGGCCAACTACAACGCGGAAGAGTTGATCACCCAGAGGCCAGCGGTGAAAAATGCACTGCAAAATTTGATGACTGAAAGGTTAGCTCCACTTGGTCTTGCCGTTGTGCAACTCTCCATCACCGACTTTCAGTTCTCAGGGGCCTTCCAGCAGGCCATCGAGGCGAAGGTGACAGCGGTCCAACGAGCCCTCGAGGCAGAGAACGCCCTCCGGCGCGTGGAGTTTGAAGCGAAACAGCAAATCACCCGGGCCCAAGCCGAAGCCAGGGGACTGGAGCTCCAAAAAGCGCAGATTACACCGATGCTGCTGAGTTTGCGGCAGATTGAGGTGCAGAGCCTCGCCGTGCAGAAATGGAACGGCGTCATGCCCCAGGTGGTCACCAGTGGCGGACCGGTGCCCATGTTGGATGTTTTCAGACCACAGCGGTAAAGCGATGACTGGTCGTCCGGCCCCCGCCAGCAGCACGAGGACCAGCACAACGGACACCAGCCAGGCTGCTTTAGCGTACATTCTTCACACGGCTTAACCAGTATTTCCCAGATTTACGAATCACCGAGGCGCCTAAGGAAATTGGCACTGAGCGACGGAAACTGGGCCGCACGCCAGCGGTGCGCCGCTCAAGGTTGAGCGGCAAAGTCTGGGGCACGCCAACCGCAACATGACGCTCATTTACGCCGAAGCGAATATGGACGAGCGGCGGAGGGCAACTGAAGAACTCAAAAGGTTAATGTTCTTAAGTGTTCCCGAGTCGGGGGCTGACCAGCCAGTGGAACGACCTAACTAGTTGAAAAGCTTGGCTGGGAGGCAGGGATTCGAACCCCGATACGCAGATCCAGAGTCTGCAGTCCTACCGTTAGACGACCTCCCAGCAGCGAGGCTCTTCTAGAAGTAACTGGGCGCGGCGTGGCTTGTCAAGCGCTCGATTTGGGTGTGCCCCGGGTGAAGACGATCTAGACGAGGGAATCGCAGGGGGTGCTTTAGAAGAGGCGGAAGCTGACTTCGACCAGGACCCGCACCGGCACGGGGATGCCGTTGCGCATGCCGGGCTTGAATTTCCAGGTGCGGACCGTCTCCAGAGCCTTCTCATCCAAGCCCAATCCCAGCGGCTTCATGACGCGCGCGTCGGTGACACTCCCCTGCACATCGACAATAATCAAGAGCACCACCGTGCCCTGGTATTTGGCCTTGCGCGCTTCTTCGGAATAAGGGGGCTCGGGCTTGTAAATGGGAATCGGCGCCGTGACGCTGCCGCCGACGCTGTAGGCGCCCCCCCCGAATCCGCCGCCTTCTCCGGGACCCAGGCCGCCGCCCCTGCCTGACCCGATGCCGGTTCCTTCACCGCTGCCAATCCCTCCGCCGAATCCTGGCCCGTTCGAGGCTGGCCCTGCGACACCCTGCGGGTCACCCCAAGGAGCGTTCATTGCCATCTGGGGTAGTTTCAGCTCGGCCGGGCCCAGCAAGGTAGGCTGGACTGCCAGCTTGGGTTCGAGGTTCGGGAGCACGGCCATGGGCGGAGCAAGCTGTATCTTGGCGAACTTGGGCACGGCGCCTTTAGAAGCGGGCGTCGGCGAGCGGTCACCGCCGCCTCCGCCACCCCCCATCTTCTCCTCGGGCCCGGGGAGTTGGCCAAGGGAGGGGGAAATATCCATCAAACTGTAGTTCGTAGCAGCTTTGACGGGGGTCAGCATGCGCTCGATCGCAAAGGGCAGGACGAGCGCGCTCAAGGCCACGACATGCACCAGAACGGAGTTCACCCAGGAGGCTGGCTGCTGCGCGTAGTCCTGCCAGATGTTCGGGACTTCGATGGGTTGAGAGGTCAGCGGAATGCGCGGAGCCTGCGGCTTCTCAAACAGTGCCTGGAACAAGTTCGGCAGGTCGCGATACCAGG
>JALHUF010000593.1 GCA_022866195.1 Terriglobia bacterium | reverse complement strand
GGGTGTTCGCTCACACAGAAAGTCGTTCATCCGGTGGAAGAGATCGCAAGGATCAGGGTCGCCCGCCGCCACGGCTGCGAAGGCTCCCTGGAGGGTTGCGGCGAGTATGGCCGCGGGAAGTCCCTTCCCCGAAACATCCGCCACCGTGAAACCGTATCGCTCGTCGGGCAAGCGGACCACATCGTAGTAGTCGCCGCCCACGCTCTGGCAAGGGATGGTCCGCGCGCGCATCTCAAAGTAGTCACTCTGCGGCAACTGGCGAGGCAACAAGCCCTGCTGGATGCTATGTGCCAGGGTCAGCTCGTGCCGCATGCGCTCCTGCTCCCGCGTCAGCCGAAACACTCGGGCGTTTTCGATAACGGTCGCGCCCTCCACCGCCAGTGTCTGAAGCACCTGGCGGTCCAGGCCGGTGACCGCCGTGGCGCGCGCGTGGCTATCGAGATAGAGCACGCCGAGAAGCTCGGGCACCGTTTGATGGATGGTCTCGCCGCCCATCTCCGTCATGGGATGCTTCTGGAGGGGCAGCGCCACCACGCCGCGCATTCCGCCGCGAATCAAGCCGGTTTCCTTAGGTGACCGTCCCGTCATTTCCTCTTCCAGCCCGACCTCCTCGCGCCGCGATTGCGCCACGTGCTCCACCACGCGGTGTGAATAGTCGGACAGGTTCGCGGGCAGATGAACTCCGCCCCGCCCCCGCGCCAGACGTAGACGCAGCTCCCCGCCTTCCTCGCACAGGAACAGAAGACCCCGCTCCGCATCCGTCACTTGCAGCGCCGAATCCACCAGGGCAGTCAGCACCTCTTCCAGCACCGGCGCGCGATTCAACATCTGGGCCATTTGCAGCAACAGACCCAGATGCTGTAGCTGCGGCACCGGGCTCCCCGCCGCCTTGCCGATTTCCTCCAGGAGCTTCGGCAGAACTGCCTGCTCCGTCACGAAGAAGATCTGGTAGGCATCCGCAACCCCCAGGCTGATCTGGTCGCCGCTGTGCAGGAGACAGGAGGTGATCCGGGCCGCGTTGACGTAAGTCCCGTGCCGACTCCCCGCATCTTCGAGCACGTACCCGTGCGCATCTTGAACAATCTGGGCGTGACGGCGGGAAATGCGGTTATCGAGGAGCACCAGGTCATTGTCACTCTGCCGCCCCAGCGTGAAAGGGGTGTGCGCAATCTGGGTTTCGCGCTCGGTGCCGGAGGTCTCGCGAACTACCAATCGAGGAAAGTTATCAGGCATAGTCGCTCACCTGGCCGGAAGAAGCCTCGCACGTATGCGGGCTGTGATGGACGACATTATAACTCTCTGGGCCAGGGTTTTCACCAGGCAGGACAGAAGGGCGCAGTTGCGGCCAGATTGGCGCCCTCTGCCAAGGAGGGCCAACCCAGCGGAGCCAACGGCCATGGAATTGGATTGCAATTCGCGGGCAGTTGGCGCAGTATGGCTGGTTTCGGTTGGCTGCTGAATTGCTCCTCAGTATCCGGAGGGCGGGAAAAGTGGCAAAGAAATCCATCCAAATCGTTGAACCTAAAGGAAGATTAGGCGTCCTGATCCCTGGCATGGGGGCCGTGGCGACGACTTTCATTGCGGGGGTTGAAGCCATCCGCCGACAGTTGGGCCGCCCCTTTGGCTCCCTCACCCAAATGGGTACGATTCGCCTGGGGAAGCGCACCGAAAAGCGCACACCACGAATCAAGGACTTCATCCCCCTCGCCGAGCTGGATGACCTGATCTTTGCGGGCTGGGACCTGTTTCGCGACAACTGCTACGAGGCTGCCCTCAAGGCGGGGGTCCTCGAGCGGTCGCTCCTCGACCAAGTAAAGGACTTTCTCTCCCAGATTCGGCCCCTGCCTGCCGTCTTCGAGCAGAAGTATGTGAAGAACCTGCACGGCGAAAACGTCAAGAAGGGCAAGACAAAAATGGACCTCGCCCACCAGCTCATGGACGATATCCAACAATTCAAGAAATCAACGGGTGTCTCCCGGCTCGTGATGATCTGGTGCGCCTCCACCGAAACGTTCTTGAAAGCGGGTGCCGTCCATCAGAACCTAGCCGCGTTCGAGAAGGGTCTGCGATCCAATAACCCCGACATCGCCCCCAGCATGATCTACGCTTATGCCGCGCTGAAGCTTGGCGTCCCCTTTGCCAACGGCGCCCCGAACCTCACGGTGGATATCCCCGCCCTGCGCGAGCTGGCGCTTCGGAACGGCGTGCCCATTTGCGGCAAGGACTTCAAGACCGGACAGACCTTGATGAAAACCATCATCGCGCCCGGCTTGAAGGCGCGCCTGCTCGGCCTACACGGCTGGTTCTCCACCAACATCCTCGGGAACCGCGACGGCGAAGTGCTCGACGATCCTGGCTCCTTCCGCACCAAAGAGGAAAGCAAGCTCTCCGTCCTGGAATACATTCTCCAACCAGAACTGTATCCGGAGCTTTACAAGGGCTTTTGCCACAAGGTGCGCATCAACTATTACCCCCCGCGCGGCGATAACAAGGAAGGCTGGGATAATCTCGATATCTTCGGATGGCTCGGCTATCCGATGCAGATCAAGATCGACTTTCTCTGTCGCGATTCCATCCTGGCCGCGCCCCTGGTCCTGGACCTGGTGCTGTTCCTCGACCTGGCCCAGCGGTGCCCCGTCATGGCGCGCAAGGGAATTCAGGAGTGGCTGTCGTTCTATTTCAAGAGTCCTATGTGCGCTCCCAATCTCTATCCCGAGCACGATCTTTTCATCCAGCTGATGAAGCTCAAGAACACCCTGCGCCACCTGCGCGGTCAGGAGCTGATCACGCACTTGGGTCTGGAATACTACGACTAGAGCACGCGGGCGCGAGGAAAGGTTCCAGAACTGGGCAGTCCCTGCCGGAGCCGACCTCTCAGGCCTTGGCGGGGGGGGCCGGAGGCTTGGGTGCACCCGGGGCAGCAAAAGGCAGAGCCGCAAGGTACTGGCCCACGATCGTGCCCACCGCATTCAGCTCCGCCAGATCACGGGGCGTGAAATCAGGCCCAATCACATCGCCGCCCCGCCCCTTCCGGCTGACCTGGATCACTCCCACAACTTTTCCTTCCGTAATCATCGGCGAGCTGACGATCTTTTGGATGGGCGCGGCCTTCTCCTGCTCCGACAGGTCCACAGCCTCGAAGACCGTAGGATGCTTGTAAGCCGAGAAGTTGTTGACGATCTCCCCTCGCCGGTCGCGAATGGTCTTGGTGGCCAGCGAGTGTGCGGTGGTCAGCGGAATGGCACCAATCTTCGACAACATTGCGGGGAAAACAAAACTCAACATCTTGCCGTCCGACGAGAGCCGCAGGATTGCCACCTCATCCTTCTTGGCTCCAAAGGCCTGCGCGATTTGCCTCGCCAGCTTACTCAGAGCCTCATCGGACGGCTGCCCTCCAGCCTTCCGCATCTCCTCGACTTGTGTCGCCACCGCCAGACTGAGATCGATGTCTGCCATCCGCATCCCCCCAACATTCCCAAGTGCAGCGGATTATACTGAAATCGGACAAGGCAAGCAATTGCTGTGCGTGTGTGCACTTCCCGGCGCGGTTCGCCGCCCGCGCCCACGTCCAGCCGAACCAGTCCACGTGGCCAGGCTGAGAATCAGTTTGACAAATTGCTTCGAGCCTTCGGATAATCGCTGACCTGTTGCTCAGGGGCTGAATTTCATGCGCGCGTGGCTGCGACTCCTCTTTACTTCTCTCCTCTGCCTGCTCGCTGTTCCTGCGGTCCGCTGTGCGCAGCGAACGCGTGCCGAGGCGGAGAAGATTGCCGCGAAAGTCCTAGAGCAAGCCATCCTGATTGACACGCACGCCGATACCCCGCTGGCCCTGCTGGATGAAGAGTACGACCTCGCTGAGCTAAACAGCCCTTACATGATTAGCCTCCCCAAGATGCGCGAGGGGCACCTGGGCGCAGAATTCTTCTCCATCTGGGTGAGGCCCGGTTCTCCTCGGCAGGATATGGCTCGGCGAGCCCTCGGTCTCATTGACGTTGTGAACGAACAGGTGGCGCGGCATTCCGAGGACCTCGAAATGGCCCACACCGCCGATGACATCGTGCGCATTCACGGTGAGAAAAAGATTGCCATCCTGATGGGGCTGGAGGGCGGACACATCATCCAAGATGACCTGCGCCTCTTGGATATTTACTACCGGCTGGGAACCCGCTACCTGACGCTCACTCACTCGGCTGATGTCGGCTGGGCCGACTCTTCCACCGACAAGCCGCGGGCGAATGGTCTGACCGCATTCGGCCGACAGGTCATCGACCACCTGAACCGCTTGGGCATGATGGTGGATGTCTCCCACGTTTCGGACAGAACCTTCTTCGACACCCTGGCGGCGACTCAAGCTCCGGTCATCGCCTCGCACTCCTCCTGCCGCGCCCTGGCCGACAATCCGCGCAACTTGAGCGACGACATGATTCGCGCCTTGGGCAAAAACGGCGGAGTGATACAGATCAACTTTTACTCTCAGTATCTGGACTCCGCCTACGCAGCCGCATATGCCAAGCTGGCCAAAGCGCGGCATGCGGAATACCGAGCAGTCCGCCGTAAATACGCCAGCGATCGCAAGCGCTTGGCCGAGGAATTGCGCAAGCTCGAGGCACACTACGAGGCTCAGCTCCCCAGGCCCGGCTTGGAACGCATCGCCGACCATATCGACCATGTCGTCCAAGTGGCCGGCGTGGACCACGTTGGATTGGGCTCAGATTTTGACGGGATCGATTCGGCGCCCCGGGGCATGGAAGACGTGTCGAAACTTCCCAACCTGGTCCGCGAACTGGCGCGCCGCGGTTACAGTGAGGACGATTTGGTGAAGATCCTGGGCGGAAACTTGTTGCGCGTTATGCGGCAGGTGGAAGCGCTGGGGCGCAGAATGCGGAGTGAAAAAGGAGAACAGCCATGAGAAAAATGGTCGCAACGATTCTCGCTATGGGACTGGTCACCACGGTGCTCCGGGCCCAGACTGTACAGAAGAAGGCGCCCGCGCCCAGCACACCCGCGGCACCAGAGATTAAACTGAATCAGCCACCCGGCCTCTATGCCGTAATTGAGACCACGATGGGGCGCATCGTCTGCCGGCTTTTCCCCGAGAAAGCCCCCGAAACCGTCAAGAACTTCGTGGGCTTGGCCAACGGAACCAAGCGCTGGTACGACGACAAGAAAAAGGCTTGGGCCGAGCGCCGCTACTACGATGGCCTGACGTTTCATCGCGTCATCCCCGATTTCATGATTCAAGGTGGAGACCAATTGGGGACGGGCATGGGAAACATCGGTTACACCTTCAAGGACGAATTCAACGCGGACTTGCGATTTGACAAGCCGGGCCGATTGGCCATGGCCAACGCCGGGCCGAGCACCAATGGCGCGCAGTTCTTCATCACGGTCGTCGCCACGCCGCACCTGAACGGCCACCACACCATCTTCGGCGAGGTGGTCGAAGGTCAGGATGTGGCGGACGCTATCTCACAGGTGGCGCGCAACGCTGCGGACAAGCCAAATACGCCCGTCGTGATGAACAAGGTCACGATTGTGACCATACAGTAGTTCTTTGTCCGTTGTCGGTTGTTGGTTGATAGTTGTTCGTTGTCACCTGCGACCTCTCAGTTCCTAAGCTCGCCCGCTTGGTGAAACCAAACGACCAACAACTCACAGACTCTGGAAGCAAAGGAGAAGAAATGAGCGACCTCTCGCCAGGCATGTACGCCGTATTTGAAACCACCCTCGGTGAAATCACTTGCCGGCTCTATCCGGACAAGACTCCCAAGACCGTCGAGAATTTCACGGGCTTGGCGAAAGGGACAAAGGAATTCGTCGACCCGAAAACCCGTCAGCGCACTAGACGCCCCTTCTATGATGGTTTGAGCTTCCACCGCGTCATTCCGAACTTCATGATTCAGGGCGGCTGTCCGCTGGGCAGCGGAACCGGCGGGCCCGGCTTCCAGTTCGAGGACGAATTTTCAAAAGAGTTGAGATTTGACCGACCCGGCAAGCTGGCCATGGCCAACGCCGGGCCCAACACCAACGGCAGCCAGTTCTTCATCACCGTGGCGGCGACGGACTGGCTGAATGACCATCACACGATTTTCGGCGAGGTCGTGAAGGGCCGTGACGTCGTAGAAAAGATCTCCGCTGTGTCGCGAGATCAGAATGACCGGCCACGTACGCCGGTGGTCACGAATGCCGTCAAGATTATGGAAATAAAGTAGGGGGGATTCATGAATCGCCCCTGCCTCGCGCCTTGAATGCGGATAGCTAATCAACTGATGAACGTGTAGAATCACGTTAATCTACGCGGCAGAGGTGGGCCGTGAAAGCGAAAACACTTGCTTTGATCCTGCTTGTGGCCGCTACCGGCCTAGCCCAAGCTCCAAAGAAAGAACTCAAGCCCTTGGACAAAATTCACGTGTTAGCACTGCTCGCTGGCAGCGTCTCCAGCCGGCGCGTGGCGATGCTGGTTGAGCAGCGCGGCATCGATTTTAACCCGACAGAGGATTACCTGAAGATCTTAGAGATCGCTGGGGCCGAAGACGTACTCCTCAAGACACTCCGCACGGCTAAGCCCGTGCGACTGCCAGCGGTCGATCCTGCAACGGAGGCCAGGGAAAAGAAAATCCAGGAACATATAGCTCGTGGGATAAGACTGTCAAAAGAGCGACTCCTCCCGCAGGCCGAACAGGAATTCCGTGCCGCCGTGGAAATTGACCCAAATAATGCGCATCTGCAACTTGTGCTGGGTTACGTGCTCGCTGAAAGGCATGAGTTGGACGGAGCCATCGCCTCGTTTCGTGCAGCCATGAGCTTGCAGCCGGATCTGGCCTTAGCCCACAGCAACCTTGGCGCCGCGCTCAGGGAAAAGGGTGATTTGAACGGTGCCGTCGTCGAGTCTCGCACAGCCGTTCGGCTACAACCGGACCTGGCTGACGCGCATAACGCCCTCGGTATGGCACTTTTCTCGAGCCACGACGTAGATGGGTCTCTGGTCGAGTATCGTGAGGCCGTTCGGCTACAACCGGACTTCGCACTAGCACACAACAATCTTGGCCTAGCGTTGGCTGAGAAGGGCGACTTCGACGGTGCTATCGCTGAGTACCGCAAAGCCATCCAACTTCAACCGGACTTGGGCTTGCCGCATAGCAACCTCGGCTTGGTGCTCGCGAGGAAGGGAGACATAGACGGGGCCATCGCTGAATATCGCACTGCCGTCCGGCTTGAACCAGACTTATCTCAAGCCCACTTCAACCTTGCAATTGAGTATAGGAACAGAGCCAACTTGGAGGATGCTATCCCCGAGTTTCGTGCGGCCGTCCGCACAGACCCAAATTTGGCTGAGGCACACGCGGCCCTTGGACTGGCACTAAAGGAAAAGGGCGACCTGGACGGAGCAACTGCCGAACTGCAGACAGCCGTCCGCCTCCAACCCAACTCTGCCACGGCACACGCCGGTCTCGGCATGGCGTCGCAGGAAAAGGGTGATGTGGAGACGGCTATTGCCGAGTTTCGGACTGCAATCCGCTTGCAACCCGACTTGGCATTGGCGCATGAGAGACTGGGCATTGCCTTAGCGAGGAAGGGTGACTTGGCCGGGGGTGCTGTGGAGATTCGCAAGGCCATCCAACTGGCACCCGACTTGGCGGAGGCGCAAACCGCCCTGAACTTGGTGCTAAAGGAGGAGGAAAAGATTAACAATGCGAAGAATCACCTCCGCCTCGGCACTGGCCTGGAGAAAAAGGGCGAGCTGGACAGAGCGATTGCCCAGTATCGTGATGCCATCCACCTGAAACCTGATTATGCTTTGGCGCACTGGTCGCTCGGTCTGGCCCTTTGGAAGAAAGGTGACCGAGACGGGGCCGCCGCCGAATTTCGCACAACGATTATGCTCGAGCCGGACTGGGCCTTCCCACATATGAATCTAGGCATGGCGTTTGAAAAGAAGCATGACCTGGACGGTGCCATTAACGAGTATGAGACTGCCGTTCGTTTGAAAACCGACAGCGCTCTGGCTCACATGTTGCTCGGCGCGGCACTGAAAGAAAAGGGTAACCTGAAGAGAGCTCTTGAAGAATTGCGGCAAGCCTATCTACTCGACCCGACCGACCGCGAGATCCGCAAGGAGTACGAAAAGGTCCTCCATGAGGTCAATCGGAGGTGAGGGGACGTTGATCGATGAACAAGACAAACCTAAGGTGGAAGACGAACGCCGCTACTTGCGGGAGCTGCGTGACAGGAAGCCATCGCCTTACCCGAAGCTGCTTATGAGGCTTGGGAATAAACGGAACGTCTCCCTGTATTCCCGCTCGATGACATTCGACTCTTACGTGGAGGCTTACTTTCAGGCCGCACGCAAACTCTCCAGCGAAGCCCCCTCCAGTGCGGTGTTCAATTACTCGGGTCTGCCGATCCTGTTCTTATACCGTCACTTTGTAGAGCTGGTTCTGAAGGCATCACTCAACGCGCTTGTCGAACTCATTCGAGAACACAGCGGATCCTTTGACTTTCCAATCCGGGAAATCCACCACCTTAATAGTCTTTTGGACGACCTTCGCACACTCCATGAAGCGGCAAAGCCTTATTTGGGTGACCTTGAGCTGCCATCGAAGCAGGCGCGAGATTTCATCAGGGAATTGTCGGACTACGATGAGAAAAGCTACAAGTTCAGATATCCCCACCCTAAGGGTTCAACCCAACCGGCGATTGACGAGGACATGAGTTTTAACCTCGACGTTCTCGACGCTGGAATGCTGCATGTCTACAAAGAATTGAAAAGGTACTGGGATACGGTAGCCATACTCACCGGCCTCTACCAGGACTACAAGGAGGCCAGTCGCGCGTAGCGACTGAGGCGCTATCGCTATTGAAGACAGGAGGGCCGAGCCCTCCCCTACGCATAGCGGTCGGATGGCGGCCGCAGAGACGTTCCGGTGGAACGTCTCCACCTCAGAGACGGCCCACCGGGCCGTCTCTACTATGCCGGCGTTAAGCCGCCGCTACATGCCGACGATGTCCACCAGTTCCTTAACGGCCGCGGCGGATTTCCGAAGGGCCGCTTTCTCTTCCTCGGTCAGCTTGATTTCGATGATCTGCTCGATGCCGCGTGCTCCCAGCTTGCACGGCACACCCACGAACAGGCCATTGATGCCGTACTCGCCTTCCAGGTAGGCCGCGCACGGCAAAATGCGCTTGCGGTCGTTGAAGATGGCATCCACCATCTCCGCGACCGCGGCTGACGGCGCGTAGTAAGCGCTTCCCGTCTTGAGCAGGCCGACAATCTCGCCCCCACCCTTGCGCGTCTTCTCGATGATCTTGTCGAG
>JALHUF010000592.1 GCA_022866195.1 Terriglobia bacterium | reverse complement strand
AGCGGGCGACCGGCTGGAAGTGGTACACTTTGTAGGCGGTGGGTAGCGCCCACCGGCAGGGCAGAGGCCGCGCGGCGGCCGTTGGTGGACTGGTTGCGTTTTCTATGAGTGTCAACCCACAGGTTTCCCCGGCGTTGGTCTTCGTAACCCTGCTGATCAAGTTGGGGGTCCTGGCCTCCCTGGCCAGCATCATTGCCCGCTTCGGCCAATTCCGCCGCCTGCTGTTCATCGAGCAGCGGGGTCCGCGACAAAAACTTCTCTTTGCGACGTATCTCGGTGTCCCGTTCATGCTGGGCGTGCTGGCGCGCTTGCTGGCCCGCTACCAGGGCACGGATGTGGATCTGGAAATCACGGTAGTGGCCGGCCTGCTGGGCGGGACCATTGTAGGGCTGGTGGTGGGACTGATGGTCAGCCTGCCGGCCGTGCTCATCGGACACGAAATCCTGGCGGCGCCGCTGGCCGTGCTGTACGCAGTGGTCGCCGGGTCGGCCCGTTGGGTCTGCCCGGACAAGGAGGAGGTTTGGAAGTTCACCCCCTTCATTGACCTCAGCCTATACCGCTCCATCAAGCGGCGCTTCCAGCATCCCGCCATGGATTGGCAGATCCTCTTCTTTCTCATCTGTGTGATCCTGGAAATCACCCGGATCACGCTCGGCCGCATGGCGCATGGCAGACTGTTTTATCTCGAGTCCCCCCACCCCTGGACTAAAGTCCTGATCGTCCTGGGCACCGTGATCGGCGTAGGCTTGCTGCTGCGTATTTGGAACAACACGCGCATGGAGCGGAAGCTGGAGGAGCAGGAAAAAGTCCTCATGCAGGCGCGCGTGGACGCCCTCATCAGCCAGATCAACCCGCATTTTCTTTTCAATACCCTGAACACCGTCTCGTCGCTGGTGCGGTTTGACCCGGACACGGCGCGCACGGTGGTACTGAAGCTCTCCAACATCCTGCGGCTCCGGCTGAAGGCCCAGATGCACTTCCTGCCGCTCAAGCAGGAGCTGGATTTCATCGATGATTATCTGGATATCGAGGTGGTGCGTTTCGGGCGCGATAAGCTCCAGATTCGCAAGGAGGTCGATCCCGAGACGCTGGAAATGATCGTGCCCAGCATGGTGCTTCAGCCGCTGATCGAAAACGCCATCGGCCACGGCATCGGCCCCAAGATCGAAGGAGGAACCATCACGTTGCGCACCGCGCGGCGTAACGGGCGGCTGGCCGTGGAGATCATCGATGACGGCGTGGGAATTCCGGAAGAACGGCGCCCGGAGATTTTCGATTCGGGGATTGGCATCAGCAACGTGCGCGAGCGCCTGAAGGTGCTCTACGGGCAGGAATTCTCCTTCACGATTGATAGTCAGCCGGGTAAGGGAACTTCCATTCGCCTGGAAATCCCTGAGGTTAGCGGTCCCGAGATGCCCGCTCCAACTGAGTCTGGCCCCACCGAGCGCTAGGTTTTCCTGTCAGGCACCCCTCCCGGAAGAAGTCTCGTGGCTGGCCCTTCTGGGGGGCGCAATCCTCTGCGGTGAAAATGCCGGCTGTGTTACTATTCTGCGCTCGCGCGGCAGGTGTATGGAGCACCTCGCTGGCTAGGACGCGGCATAGTGATCAGATGTATTTTGGTTTGCCTCGCATTACAGTTCAAAGGAGTGGAGATCCGGTATGGCGAAGAATAAGCGCGGACGGGCAAAGAGGGCGCCGGCTTCCATGAGCATGATCGAGCCGCGGTTGCGCAACATCTACAAGAAGTTCTACAAGGAGAGTTACTTCGCACCCGGCGCACTGGACGCGAAGACGAAAGAGCTGATTGCCATCGGCTGCTCTCTGATCGCCAGGTGTGAAGGTTGCATTGAGGGACACATCAAGAAGGCCCTCGAACTCGGTGCGACCAAGGAAGAAATCAGCGATGCCATCGTAGTCGCCATCGGCATCGGCGCGGCCAGCGTGCTCGACGAGTCGGACAGGGCCGCCATCAAGCTGGACCTCCACCACTTTGAATAGCGCGTCTCTCAGCCTCGCTGGCGCCTGGGAGCCGGGAGCACGTATCCCGATTCGAACCTTCCCGATTTCGGCCCAAACAGTCCGGCAGCGCGAGGAGGAAGGCGGTGGATTACCGGGTAGTCATCAGTCTGTTTCTGCTGCTCTTCCTCGGCGTCGCAGATAATCAGGTGATTGCGGCGCTGTTACCGACGCTGGTCAGCTCTCTGGACATCAGCGTGGGAGCGGCCGGGCTGATGGTCGCCGCGTATTCGTTGGCTGCGGCCGGGGCGGCGTTCGCTGCCGGGCCGCTCTCGGACCATTACGGTCGTCGGCGATTCCTGCTGGCCGGAGTCCTGGTGTTTGGTGTGGCGTCGTGGCTCTCGGCGCGCAGTCAGAGTTTTCCCGAGCTGATGCTGGCCAGAGCGCTCACCGGCCTGGCAGCGGGGACGATCTCCACCTGTTCTATCGCCTTTGCCGGGGACTGGTTTGCCTACGCCGTGCGAGGCAGAGCGATTGGCCTGGTTTCTTCCGCTTACTTCGCGGCGCCCATCGTCGGCGTGCCGCTGGCTGCGCAGATTGCCGACCGCTTCGGATGGCAGCGAACATTTCTGTTCTTCGCGGCGCTGGCTTTCGCCATAGCCTGCGTCTCGCTGGGGCTGCCACGCGAGCCAGTGCGCTCCCAACCGTCGTCGCAGAAACTTCGCGACGCGGCCGAAGCCATGCATTCGTTTCTCGTCCGGCGCGACACGGTGGCGGCCCTAGGAATAGCTTTCCTTGTGTCCGGCGGCCTGGTGGGCTTTATCACTTACATCGGCCAGTGGCTGAACAACCGCTTCGACGTGCCCACGCGGACGATTGGATGGGTTTTCATGCTCGGCGGCTTGGTGGCGGTGGCGGGCGCGCCGCTCGGCGGGATTCTCTCCGATCGATGGGGAAAGCGCGCGGTCTCCATTGCCAGCAACGTGCTGCTGGCCGTTTCGGTGGCCCTTGTCCCGTTCCTGCACTGGGGGATCTGGCTGCTTGTGGTATTTGCCACCACCAGTCTGGGCGCGGCATTCCGCCAGGGCCCGCTGACGGCCCTGATGACGGAAATGGTTCCCGCCGCCCGGCGCGGGACGTTCATCGCCCTGCGCAACATCTCCTCACAATTAGGCATCGGGGCGGTGGCCCTGGTGGGCGGGATGCTCTATCAACGTCATGGCTACATCGCGGTCACCACGCTCTGCGCGGCGATGACGGCGCTGGTGGCGATTCTGCTCACCACGCACATTGCCGAGCCTCAGCCCTTGGAGGAAGGCTCCCCGCGGCTGTAACGCTCGTCGCCGGCCGGCGAGCTACGGCGGAAAGCTTGCGGCCAGCGGGGCGGCAGATTCCGGTCAACACGCACAGACCGAGCCAAGCAGCCATGATTGCACGCCTCAGGTGAGTTCATTGTCGACGGGTGGAAAAATATGGAAAGTTACGCGGCGCGTGCTCGTGATCTTAGGCGTGCTGGGGGCGGTGTTTTTCCTCGTTGTTGTTCCCTGGTTTTTCACGTACATCCTGACCCGCGGTCGATTCCACTATCCCGACCCGAACGACGGTAAGACCCCTATCTCCTACGGCCTCAACTTCCGCTGGATCGAGTTTTTGGCGACCGATGGCATTCAGCTCAAGGGTTGGTACGTTCCGGGGGCGGGGAGTGCCCGTGGAACGATCATCTTCTGTCATGGCCTGAACCGCACGCGCACGGAAATGCTGCCCATGGCGGCCTTTGCCCAGGCTCTAGGCTACAACGGCCTGCTTTTCGACTTTCGGCATTCCGGTCAGAGCGAGGGCGAGATAACCACGCTCGGCTATCAGGAGCGGCGGGATGTGGTGGGCGCGGTGCGCTATGCCTTGCAGGAGGGGAAGGCCGCCCGCCCGGTGATTCTTTGGGGTGTTTCGATGGGCGCCGCAGCCGCGCTGATGGCGGCAGCGGATTCGCCGGACGTTGACGCTGTGATTTCAGACAGCAGTTTCCTCTCTTTCCGCGACACCGTCGCGCACCACCTGAAGCTCTTCCTCCGCTTGCCGGCTTTCCCGCTGGCCTACGAAGTGATGTATTGGTCGGCCTGGCGCGGCGGCTTCAGCCCCTCGGACCTTGATCTGGAGAAGGCCGTAGGCCGCATCGGATCCCGGCCCATCTTGTTTGTGGCCGTGGAAGAGGACCGGCGAATGCCCCCGGCCATTGCGCGCACGCTTTACGCGCGAGCTGCGAGCCCGCAGAAGGTGTTGCTCGTTCTGCCCGGCCGCCGCCACGGCGAGGGCTTCAATCAGGCCACAGAACAGTACAAGCGTGCCGTGAGCAAGTTTCTGAGTGCCCTGCCGGCGGGGAAGCCGTGACTTGCACCAAGCCGGGGCTTCGCTGTACGGTGTTGGCCGGCCCTGAGCGACTTTGAGCAGTCATCAAGCCCTTCTGGCATAATAGGCGTGGCATTCGGCGTGCGTCTTCCATAACCGGGTAGAGGAGACTATCTCATGATGCGTATGTCACATCGCATGACGTTCTGGCTGAGCGGTTTCATTCTGGCCGGTACGTTGCTGGCGCCCGGCGATGGCGGATTAAGGGCTCAACGGGCCTTCGCAAGCCCACCGGAGTCGGAACGGTCCGCAGGGAGCCAGATCAATAAGGACAGGATGCTCGCGAACATCAAGGTGCTGGCCTCGGATGAGTACGAAGGCCGCGCGCCCGCTTCGAAAGGTGAGGAGCTGACCACGGCCTTCCTGGAAGAACACCTGAAGTCGCTGGGGCTGAAGCCCGGCAATCCCGACGGCACCTATTTTCAAAAGGTGCCGATGGTGGGCATCACTACGGACCCGGGAGCGCAATTGGTGTTTGCGCAGGCCGAAACCGGGAACAAGCTGACGCTTCGCTACGGCGATGATTTCATGGGCTGGACGAAGCGCGAACAGACCGAGGTCAGCATGGACTCGGACCTGGTGTTTGTAGGCTACGGTGTGGTGGCGCCCGAGTACCAGTGGGACGACTACAAGGGCGTGGACGTCAAAGGCAAGGTTCTGGTGATGCTCATCAACGACCCGCCGGTGCCTGACCCGCGTGACCCGGCGAAGCTGGATGAGAAAGCCTTCAAGGGCCGGGCCATGACCTACTACGGGCGCTGGACTTACAAGTACGAGATCGCGGCGCTGAAGGGCGCAGCGGGCTGCCTGATTATCCACGAGACGGGGCCGGCCGGATATCCCTGGGGTGTGGTCAGGGCCAGCAACACGGGCGAGCAGTTCGACCTGGTGAAGGCCGACAAGGGAATGTCGCGCGTCGCGGTGGAGGGTTGGATCACGTACGACAAGGCCCAGGCACTATTCGCGCTGAGCGGAAAGAATCTGGAGGCGCTGAAAAAGGCGGCGGTGGAGCGCAACTTCACCCCGGTCCCGCTCGGCACCCGGGCTTCGCTGACGCTGAAGAACCAGATCCGCACCATTGATTCGAAAAACGTGATCGCCAAGCTCGGTGGCCGTGACCCCAAACTCCGGGGTGAGTATGTGGTCTACATGGCCCACTGGGACCACTTTGGCGTCGGCCTGGCGGTGAACGGCGACAAGATTTATCACGGCGCGAAGGACAATGCTTCCGGGGTTGCCGGAATGCTCGAAATCGCCCAGACGTTTACCCAGGTGCAACCGCAGGCGCGGCGTTCCATCCTGTTTCTTTTCGTCACCGCCGAGGAGCAAGGGCTGCTGGGCTCGCGTTATTACGCCGAACATCCGCTTTATCCGCTCGAGAAGACGCTGGCGGCGATTAACATGGATGGGCTCAACGTTCTGGGAAAAACGAAAGACCTCATTGTGGTCGGTCTCGGCATGTCCACCCTGGATGAGTATGTCAAGGCCGTGGCGGCGGAGCAGGGCCGCGTGGTGAAGCCGGATGCCGAGCCCGAAAAAGGCTTCT
>JALHUF010000591.1 GCA_022866195.1 Terriglobia bacterium | reverse complement strand
TGGCGCGACGTGCCGGTGCGAGATGTCTTATCACCCCAGGTGGGCTGCCCGGTGTATCTGCTCAACGATGTGCGCATGGCCACGTTGGGCGAGTTGGTGTTTGGGCACGGGCGCACGGCTCACACCATGGTGTTCTTTGCCCTGGGCACCGGCATCGGTGGAGGGGTGGCAGTGGACGGGAAATTGCGTCTCGGCCGCCTGGGCGCGGCCGGCGAGCTGGGTCATCAGACCATTCTGCCGGACGGCCCGCGCTGCGGTTGTGGCAGCCATGGGTGCCTGGAGGCTTTGGCCAGCGGGCCGGCGCTCGCGGCAGAAGGCGTGCGTCTGATGCTGAGCGGCCAGGCTCCGAAGCTGCACGAACTGGTCCGCGGCGAGGCGTCGGCGGTCACGCCCAAAGAGATGGCAGCGGCGGCCGAGGCGGGCGACCTTGCCATTCAAGAGGCGATCGTACGCGCCGCGGGCTATCTGGGAATCGCGGTGGCGAACGTCGTCACCATCCTGCATCCGGACCTTGTGGTCTTGGGCGGCGGAGTGGCAGCCATTGGGCCACTGCTCTTCGATACGGTGCGGCGGACCGTGCGCGAGCGCGTGCGCATGTTCCCCACCGACGACGTCGAGATCAAGCCGTCATTGCTGGGGGAACAGGCGGGCGCGCTAGGCGGGATTGCGCTGGCCATGCAGGGTGGGCTGCTCCACGACTGACGGATTCAACCGCCGACCGCGCGAATCGTTTGGAGAGAAGAACATGGAGTACACCTACGAAGACATCGCGAAGATGATCGACCATTCTCTGCTCAACCCCGTTCTGATCGACCGGGACCTCGAGCAGGGATGCCAGCTCGGCCGGCAGTACAACGTGGCCAGCGTGTGCGTCATGCCCTACTACCTGAAGCGCTGCGCGGAGATCCTCCAGGGGAGCACTGTCAAGGCCAGCACCACCATCGGCTTTCCTCACGGGGGGCACACGACGGCGAGCAAGCTGGCCGAAGCGCGCCAGGCCCTTGACGACGGCGCGGAAGAGCTGGACATGGTGGTGAACATCAGCAAGGTGCTGAGCGGCGATTGGGGTTACGTGCGTGAAGACATCAAAGCCGTAGACGAGGTCACCCACGCGCGCGGCCGGAAAGTGAAGGTCATCTTCGAGAACTGCTACCTTAAGGACGAGCATAAGATCAGGCTATGTGAAATCTGCGGCGCGCTGGGCGCCGACTGGGTGAAAACCTCGACCGGATACGGGGCGGGCGGCGCCACGGATGAGGATCTCAAGCTGATGCGCAAGTACTCGCCCCCACAGGTACAGGTCAAGGCGGCAGGCGGCGTGCGCGACCTGGACCGGCTGCTCGAAGTGCGCGCGTTGGGCGTGACTCGCGTCGGCGCCAGCCGCACTGTGGATATTCTCGAAGAATGTAAGCGCCGGCTCGGGCTTTGATTCCTGGCCGCGCCTTCCAAAGTTGCCTGGCGGGGCCGGCGGGCTGACGCTCGTCAGCGAGGGCGACGGGTTGAATCGCCCCTCGGGTCTTGATACTTTACGTGCGCCGACAGGCTCAGAAAGGAATTGCGATGCGAAACACGATGGTTGTTCTCTTTCTCCTGGCGTTCTTCTCGGCTCAGTTGCTGGCCGCGCCGACGGCGGGGCAGCAGCCCGCGCCCCAGGCTGGGGCAGCCCCGAAGAAAGCTCCCTCTGCCCCCAAGACCGTGACCACGGCGTCAGGCCTGAAGTATGTCGACCTGGAGGTGGGTACGGGAGCAATGCCCAAGAAAGGCCAGCATGTGATCGTGCACTACACGGGCTGGCTGACGAATGGCAAGAAGTTCGACAGCTCGGTGGAACGCAACGAACCGTTCTCGTTTGTCCTGGGAGGCGGCGAGGTCATTAAGGGTTGGGACGAAGGTGTGGCTTCCATGCGCATAGGGGGCAAGCGCAAGCTCACCATTCCGCCAAGCCTGGCCTACGGCGCCAAGGGCTACCCGGGAGCGATTCCCCCCAACGCCACGCTGATCTTTGAAGTGCAATTACTGCGCATCAGGTAACGGCGTGCGCTCACGGTTCTTGGCGGCAGAGAAACGGGACAGGTGAGGTCGTTTCTTTCCAGGAGTGCGCAAGCTACCGGAATCAAAGGGAATGTGCTAGTCTAAAGGTTGCGTCTCACGGCGGGGGCTCGCGCTGTGGGGCCGGCGTTATGGCTCTGATTGCGCCTTCCTTACTGGCGGCAGATTTCGCGCGCTTGGCGGAGGCGCTGGAGATCATCAAAGCCGCGGGTGCGCCCATGGTGCACCTGGACGTGATGGATGGCCACTTCGTGCCGGACATCACGGTGGGCCAGCCAGTGATCGCAGGCCTGCGAAAAGCCACCGACCTGCCGTTCGATGTTCACCTGCTGATCGAACGGCCCGAGCGCTATATAGCCGAGTTCGTAGAGGCTGGGGCGGATAGGATCTGCGTTCATGCGGAGGCGACGCCGCACCTGCACCGCGCCCTTGATCTCATCCACGCGCAGGGGGCGAAGGGCGGGGTGGCGCTCAATCCCGCTTCGCCTGTCGAGTCGCTCGTAGAGGTACTGGGAGAGGTCGATTTTCTGAATATCCTCACCGCGGACCCAGGCCGGGAAGAGCAGGCTTTTATCCCCGCCGCAGTCGGCAAGGTGCGCGCCGCTTCCCATATACGGGCGGAGCTGCATCTGGATTTTGCCCTGCAGGTAGAGGGCGCGGTCGGGCGGGGAAATCTGCAGGAACTGGCACGCGCGGGCGCGGACATCCTGGTGGTCGGTTCCGTCATCTTTGATAATGATGACCCCCAGGCCCGGTTGACGGAAATGATTCGCTTGGCCGGCGAGATAGGCCTGACCTCGAAGGTGTAGTCAGCGCCCTCATGGGAGTTACGAAGCTGAGCAAGGGCATCGACAAGTTGCATCGGCGGCGTTTCCTGGCGCGTTGCTGCCTCCTCGCCTTGACGCTCATGTTCCTGTCCGGATGCCTCTTCCGGCGGCATCGCGGCGAGGATCTGGGACAGGTTAACCCCGGCGACCAACCCGACAAGATCCTTTATGAGAAGGCGATCAAGGAAATCGACCATGCCCGCTTCGATGTGGGCCGGCTGACCCTCCAGACTCTGATCAACACTTATCCCGACAGCGAATACCTTTCGAAGGCAAAGCTGGCCATCGCCGATTCCTATTACAATGAAGGCGGCGTTTCCGGTCTGACCCAGGCCGAGGCCGAGTACAAGGACTTCATCACCTTCTTCCCCACGGCCCCCGAAGCTCCTGAAGCCCAATTCCGCGCCGGGATGGCTCATTTCCGTTTGATGGCCAAGCCTGACCGCGACCGCACGGAAGCCAAGCTGGCGGAACTGGAATTGAAGGAATTCCTGCTGAAATACCCTGACAGTGCGGTGATGCCTCGGGTCAAGGCGCGCCTCCGCCAAGTGCAGGAAGTTCTGGCGCAGGGCGACTACAGAATCGCTCGCTTTTACTATGCGAAGGGAGCAAACCGCGCCGCCAAGTCGCGCTTCCAGGAGATTGCTGACCGATATCCGAACTATAGCAGGGGGGACAGCGCACTCTGGTACGTAGGCCAGACACTCGAACGCCTGAAGCAGCCCAACGAGGCTGCGAGCTACTACGCGCGGGTCATCACCGAACATCCCCTCAGCTCGCTGGTGAGCAACGCGAAGGAACGGCTCACAGCACTTCACCAGCCGATCCCACGCCCCACCCGGGCAGTCCTGGCGCGGGCGCAGGCGGATGCAGTTCCACGACTCAAGCGTGATTTGTTTCAGAAGCTGGGCGGCTTCATGTCCAGCGCACCGGACACTCGCGCGACACGGCGCGGTCCGGTTCGCCTCGGCAGCCCCCCGCCCTCGGGGGTGGAAGTGGCCAGAGCGCCGGCAGGCGTGCCGACCAGCGGGCCGGGAGCGACGGGCATTGTGGTGCAGCCTGTGGGTGACGAGAGCCTGAAGACGGGGACGCCGGTAAGCTCCCAGCCTGGCGCCAGCGGAAACGCAACCGGAAATCCCGGCAATCCCCAGGAGAGCAGCACTGCGAAGGCCCCGGAGGCTTCCGCCGCCTCCGACGCCAACAAAGCATCTGACTCCAACCCGCCCGCCAAGAAAAAGGGCAAACGCAGCTTCTTCAAGAGACTCATCAAACCTTTCTAGTTGCCTCCTCGGGAAGACGGTCTATCGCGGGGCAGGCGCACCACGCTCGCCATAGAGTCTCGGCCCTGGCCGCCGGAAGAAACGCGTAACTCTAAGGGGTACAACCGGTTGCGCCTGCTCTCGTTTAGAATGATTGGTGACACTCTGAGGTAGAGTGTTGCCATGCAGATGAGGTGGATTAGAGTACCCCGCTCCAGGTACCTGGAGCGGGCGGCGATTGACATAAGTCAAAAGGCTCGCCAGCGG
>JALHUF010000590.1 GCA_022866195.1 Terriglobia bacterium | reverse complement strand
CCCCGGGTTAAGCCCGGGGATTTCACGCCCAACTTACCGCACCGCCTACACGCCCTTTACGCCCAATAATTCCGAACAACGCTCGCCCCCTACGTATTACCGCGGCTGCTGGCACGTAGGTTAGCCGGGGCTTCTTCCCCCAGTACCATCAGGACCGACTCTTCGTCGGCCCGTTTTTCCCAGTCGAAAGAGGTTTACGACCCGAAGGCCTTCATCCCTCACGCGGCGTTGCTGCATCACCCTTTCGGGCATTGTGCAAAATTCCCCACTGCTGCCTCCCGTAGGAGTCTGGCCCGTGTTTCAGTGCCAGTGTGGCCGTGCGCCCTCTCAGGCCGGCTACCGATCATTGCCTTGGTGGGCCGTTACCTCACCAACTAGCTAATCGGCCGCAGCCCCCTCCTCCAGCGGCCCTTGCGGGCCTTTGCCCCCGACAACTTGGGTTGTCGGGGAATTATGCGGTATTAGCCCGGGTTTCCCCAGGTTATCCCCCACTCGAGGGCAGGTTAGCTACGTGTTACTCACCCGTGCGCCACTTTACTCATTCCGCTTGCGCGGAACTTTCTCGTTCGACTTGCATGTGTTAGGCACGCCGCCAGCGTTGATTCTGAGCCAGGATCAAACTCTCGTTTGAAATCGGCTCACGCGCGACTGCTCGCGCGTGGATATTTGTGAGTTCTCCCCCGGCAAGCCGGGGAAGAGATCGCTTAGCTCGTCCGGAATCTCAGATTCCAGATTCCAGACGTGACGTGGCATGCTCAACTCAGTTGTCAAAGAGCAGTTCGTCCCCGATTTGGCATCGGGGCCCCCGAATTCGGGGCAGGATCGACAGTACTGCGTCCAGCCTTCGTATCTGGCTCGGCTCCTTACTGCCGACAACTCTGTGGGGTGTTTCCCTTGCAGAGCAGTTGTTAAGATTACACGCGAACCTTCGCCTTGTCAAGCCCTCCTTACAAAAAAAATCCTCTCTCGCCGTTGGGCAAAGCCAGTCACGACCAAGAACCGCCACGAGTCTCACCAACCGCGCCAGCCTTGCGCGCCGGGCGATTTGCGCCCCCCCGGGGGCAGAGCCCCGATTTTCCCCTTGACGATGGCTCCACTGGTAGCTAGATTTGGCCTCGCGCGCGCGGGAATCCACGATCCCATCCGGCGACTGGGGGCGCCGGTGGGGGACGACATGCCTGGCGAGCGCTCCCCCCCAGCGCCCTGCAAATGGAGAAGCGCTATGAAAGTAGGACTCTTCACCGCCCTGTTTGCGAAGCTCAGCCTTGACGAAGTCATCAAGAAGATCAAGCCGCTGGGGATCCGCACGATTGAGCTGGGAACCGGCAACTACCCCGGCGACCCGCACTTAAAGCTGGAATGGTTGAACGCGTCCCCCAAGCTCAAGGAATTCAGACAGAAGCTCGATGACCAGGGGATTTCCATCAGCGCCCTGAGCTGTCACGGTAACCCGCTCCACCCTGACAGGAAAATCGGCGATGCCCACGCAGAGGTCAGTCGCAAAACCATCCTCCTGGCCGAGAAGTTGGGCGTGCGCACCATCATTGATTTCTCGGGCTGTCCGGGAGATTCTGATGCTGCCAAGTACCCCAACTGGGTCACGGCCGCCTGGCCTCCGGACTTTCCCGAGCTCCTCGCCTGGCAGTGGGAGAAGAAGGTCATCCCCTACTGGAAGAAGCGCGCCAAGTTCGCCGAGGACCATGGGGTGCGCATTGGCCTCGAGATGCATCCGGGCTTTGTGGTGTACAACCCGGAGACGTTGCTGAGGCTGCGCGCGGCGGCCGGGCCCGCCCTCGGCTGCAACTTCGACCCCAGCCACCTGTTCTGGCAGGGCATTGATCCCTGCGCCGCGGTCCGCATTTTGGGCGGGGCGGTCTTCCACGTGCACGCCAAGGACACGCGGATGTACGAAGTCAACTATCGGGTGAACGGCGTCCTCGACACCAAACCCTACCGCGACGAGAAGAATCGCTCCTGGATCTTTCGCACCGTGGGCTACGGCCACGGACCGGATTTCTGGGGAGATTTCGTCTCCACGCTCCAGATGGTGGGGTACGACGACGTGCTCTCCATCGAGCACGAGGATAGCTTGATGTCGATTGATGAAGGGCTGACGAAGGCCGCGACCTTGCTCAACCAGATTGTCATTAAAGAGAGACTGCAGGAAATGTGGTGGGCGTGAAGAAGTGTAAAGGGTGAAGGGCAAAGGTTAAAGGGTATAAGGATGAACGCGGCGACAACCGCTCGTCCTTTTTAGACGTTACACTTTACCCTTTGACCTGTTCGTTCGTCACTTATCACTCGTCACTTTCCGCTGGATAGGAGTAATCAGCAATGACAGAAATCAATGTCGCTCTCATCGGGCATCAATTCATGGGCAAGGCCCATTCGAACGCCTATCGGCAGGTCAGTAAGTTCTTCCCTGGGAAGCTCGAGCCGCGCCTGAAGGTGATCTGCGGCAAGGCCTCGAAGGAGGAGCTGGAGGCCACGGCGCGGCAGTTCGGCTGGGAAGAATCGGACCCCGACTGGCGCCGAGTCGTGGAACGCAAGGACATCGACGTCGTGGACATCTCCACCCCGGGATTCCTGCACCATCCCATGGCCATCGCCGCGGCGGAGGCGGGCAAGCACCTTATCTGCGAGAAACCCCTGGCGAACACGCTGGCGGAAGCAAAGGAGATGCTGCGCGCCGTCGAAAAAGCCGGCGTCAAGCATTATGTGAACTTCAACTATCGCCGCGTGCCGGCCGTCGCCCTCGCCAAGCAACTCATAGCCGACGGTCGCTTGGGCGAGATCTACCACTACCACGGCGCTTACCTCCAGGATTGGATTATGGACCCGCAGTTCCCGCTGGTCTGGCGCCTGGAGAAGAAATACGCGGGCTCGGGCGCCCTGGGCGACATCGGCGCCCACGCCGCCGACCTGGCACAATTCCTTAACGCCGACATCACGGAGGTGGTCGGCTTCATGACCACCTTCATCAAGGAGCGGCCGCTGGTGGATGCGGGGCCGGGCGCCTGGGGAGCCAAGGGCGGCAGGGGGAAAGGCAAAGTCACGGTAGACGACGAGACCAACTTCCTCGCCCGGTTCAAGAATGGCAGCGCCGGCGTGTTCGAAAGCACGCGCTTTGCCGGCGGCCGCCGGAATTACAACACCTTGCAGATTTACGGCAGCAAGGGCAGCCTGGCCTGGAATTTCGAGCGCATGAACGAGCTGGAATTCTTCGATCGCACCGAGGCTGGGGCGGAGCAGGGCTACAAGACCATTCTCGCCACCGAGGCTGCCCATCCCTATGTAGGCGCCTGGTGGCCGCCCGGGCATATCGTCGGCTACGAGCATACCTTCGTCCACGCCATCCACGATTTCCTGACGTGCCTGGAAAAAGACCGCATGCCCACCCCGAACTTCCGCGATGGGGTGAAGGTGCAGGCCGTGCTGGACGCGGTGGAACGCTCAGCGAAATCAAGAGGGTGGGAGAAGGTGAAAGGAAGTTGACAGTCCACAGTTGACAGTCCACAGTCGTAGGTCTACGCGGCGTGCGGAAGTCTTGTTTTTTGACTGTCAACTGTTAACTGTCGGCTGTTGACTTGTCCTATGTCCTACATGATGGGAATCGACGTCGGAACCACGGGCACGCGAGCGGTCATCGTGCGTCCCGACGGGCACGTGCTCGGCGCGGCCACGGGGGACCATCAGCCCATGCGGATGCCCAAACCCGGCTGGGCGGAACAGGACCCTGAGGACTGGTGGCAAGCGACGATCTTCGCGGTGCGCGCGGCGCTCGCCGAGGCCGGGCTGAAAGGCACCGACATCGCGGCTATAGGCCTTTCCGGCCAGATGCATGGCGTGGTGCTGCTCGATAAAGCTCGCGCTGTGCTCCGCCCTTCTCTGATCTGGTGCGACCAGCGCAGCCAGGCGCAGTGCGACTGGATCACTGCCCGCGTGGGGTACGACCGACTCATCCGGCTGGTCTCGAATCCTGCCTTGACCGGGTTCAGTGCACCGAAACTCCTCTGGGTCCGCGATAACGAACCCAAGCTCTTCGAGCGGGCCGCGCACTTCCTCTTGCCCACAGACTTCGCGCGCCTTCGTCTGACGGGAGAATTCGCCACCGAAGTTTCGGACGCCTCCGGAACGCTGCTCTTTGACGTCACCAACCGCCGCTGGTCACAGGAGATGTTGGGGGCACTGGAACTCGATTCCAAGCTGCTGCCCCGCGCTTACGAATCCCCGGAAGTCACCGGTGAGATCTCACGCGAGACGGCGCTCGTTACGGGCTTGAAGGCCGGGACGCCGGTGGTGGGCGGCGGCGGCGACCAGGCTTCGAGCGCCGTCGGTAATGGCATAGTGCTGCCGGGGCTAACCTCCGCCACGCTGGGCACCTCCGGCGTCATCTTCACATACACAGACACCCCGACGCTCGATCCCCGCGGGCGCATCCACACCTTCTGCCACGCGGTGCCCGGAAAGTGGCATGTGATGGGCGTGACCCAGGGCGCAGGCTTGTCGCTGCGCTGGTTCCGCGACCAGTTCGGAGCTTCGGAAACCTGGCTGGCCGGCCGCATGGGGGTGGATCCTTATGAGCTAATCATCGAGCAGGCCGCCAAGATTCCGCCTGGGAGCGAGGGCCTGCTCTGGCTGCCCTATCTTATGGGCGAGCGCACGCCTCACCTCGACGCTCACGCGCGTGCTCAGTGGTTCGGGCTGACGGCGGCCCACACCCGCGGCCACATGATCCGCTCGATTCTGGAGGGCGTGGCCTTCAGCCTGCGCGACTCGTTCGAGATCTTCATGGAACTGGGCATCCCGGTGGAACAGATCCGCGCCTCCGGCGGCGGTTCGCGAAGTTTCCTCTGGCGACAAATCCAGGCCGACATCTACGGCAAGGAACTGGTAACTCTGCGCACCTCGGAAGGCTCCGCCTTCGGCGCGGCGTTGCTGGCCGGCGTAGGCGCCAAGATTTACTCCTCGGTCCAAGAATCGTCGCGGGAGGCCATTCAGATCCGCGAGCGCATGGCTCCCAACGTCGCCAACGTCCAGACTTACGACCGGCTCTACCAGGTTTACCGCAGCCTCTATCCTGCCGGGCGCGAACTGGCCCATCAATTGGCGGCGCTGGGCGAAGAGGCGCGCTAGCGGCAGACTTGTGCCGCCCGGGTAAGATCACGGAAAGGGAAGAACATGAGACTCCGTCGAACCCTCTGCTGCTCGCTTATGGTCTTTTTCATTCTTCTGCCAGGAGGTTGGGCCGTGGGAACGCAGGCTGCTCCGAAAAAGACGGCAAAGTACGCCGTGACCAAGAAGGCCGTCGAAGGCCACACGACGTACCATTTGATTGACACGGCACGCAAGATGGACTTGGGCATCGTGCCGGACATTGGGAACTTCCCCTACAAGTTCGAAGTCAACGGCCAGGATGTTTTCATCGCCCCGGAATCTTTCAAGGCGTACCTGGAAAAGCACTGGTTTGGCTGGGGGAATCCTTTTCTGGCGCCCTACGCCAACCGGATTGACCGGGACTTCTACTACTTCCAGGGCAAGAAATACCTGCTGAACGATGCGCTGGGAAACATCCTCCGGGTGCCACCGAACAATTACGCTATCCACGGCCTGCTCGTATTCGATCCGCGCTGGGAAGTCGTGAAGACCGGCGGCTCCGACACCGAAGGCGCTTTCATCACCTCGCGCCTGGAGTTCTACAAATATCCTGACCTGATGGCGCAGTTCCCCTTCGCTCACGTGTACGAGGTAACTTACCGGCTGAAGGGCGGAAAGTTGGAGTGCGTCACCAAGGTCACCAACGCGGGCAAGTCCGCGATGCCGGTCCATTTCGGCTACCATCCTTACTTCCGGCCCGACGGTCCGCGCGCGCAGTGGACCGTGAGCATTGGCGCCCGGAAGCACTGGCTGGTCGACAAGGCCCTCATTCCCTCCGGTGAGACGGAGCCCACGGAGAAATTCCTGCCGGGCATCACCCAGAGCTTTACCCTGGGCAATCAGTTCATCGACGACGCCTTCTCGGATCTGGCACGCGACGCCAAGGGCCTGGGGCACATTTGGGTGAAAGGTGAGACGCACAAGATCGAGGTCATCTACGGCAAGGAATTCGATTACGCTATCGTCTACGCGCCGCTCGACAATACGCTTATTTGCATCGAGCCGCAGACGGGCCCCACCAACGCCTTCAATCTTGAACAGGAGGGCAAATTCAAGGGCCTGATCGTTCTCGAGCCCGGCAAGACGTTCAAGGCAACGTATTGGATTGTTCCCTCAGGTTTTTGAAGGTAGGTGTACCGGAGCCAACATGCCGGCGACAAAAATGCAACGACTGGTTGTATCCCTCCTCGCGCTTTTGGCGTTCGGCCTCGGCGTGCATACCTTCTTGGCCGGTGTTGGGGCCCGGCAGCTCCCGTCCTCGCGTTGTTTCACATCTCTTTTTTCAACGAGGTTCGCCATGGCAACTCCTGCAACAAGCTATGCGGCAAAGCTTGAGAAGACTCAGTACCGAGGCTGGAACGTTTATCGCCTCACGAACGGCCTTATCACCCTCTACGTCGCCCCCGACCTGGGCGGGCGCGCCCTCCAGCTCGCGCTCGGGGACCAGGAGTATTTCTTCGTGAACGCCGACTTGGCGGGGAAAGTCCTGCCTCCCGAGCAAAACAATCCGAAAGCCGGCTGGGCCAATTACGGCGGCGACAAGGTCTGGCCCGCCCCGGAGGGCTGGACGAATGACCACGAATGGCCGAGCATCCCCTACTACATCCTCGACGGCAGCAAATTCGACTCGGAAGTGACCACGAATAATGCCGCTGAGGTGGCGGTGCGAGTTACCAGCCCCAAGGACCCCCGCACCGGCGTGCAATTTGTGAGGATCTTCCACGTTTACGCGGGAACGACGCGGATTAAGGTCGAGCAAGTGATGCGCAACATCAGTCGCCGTCAGATCCGCTGGGGCATCTGGCACCTGATTCAGCACGAGGCCGCCGACGCGCGCGACCCCTCAAAGCCCAATCCAGAACTCTACATGTACGTGCCGCTCAATCTCCGCAGCATGTTCCCCGAAGGCTACTACAAACCTTACGGCGACGTGCGCCATCCGAGCTACGAAGTAGTGGACGGCGGCCGAATGCTCCGCATCCACTATCTCTACCGGGTCGGGAAGATCGCGGCGGACTCGAATGCCGGCTGGTATGCCGTGGTGAACGGCCAGAAGAACATCTGCCTAGTCGAGAACTTCAAGTACTTCCCCGGCGCCGAGTATCCGGACAACGCCTCGATTGAATCCTGGAACGACGGGCCAGGCACCATCGCGCGCCGGCCGTTTGACCAGACTCTGGCCGACGACCCGAAGCAGACTCCCTACTTCCTGGAATCGGAAGTCCTCAGCCCTTACGCCGCGCTCGATCCCGGCGAGGAGTACTCTTTCCCCGTTTATTGGTCGCCGACGCGCGCCCCTCATCCCATCCGCGAGGCGGTCGGGGCGGGCGCGATCAGCGAACCAATCTCCGGCAAGGTCGAAGGCGGCCGCGTCACCCTGAAGGGAGTCTTTGGCGTCTTTACGCCGGGCACCGTGGAAGCAATCTTCTATAGCGGCCTCGGCGAGGAGCTGACACACGAGACGTTGCAGGCGGTTGACCCGCGCGAGGTCGTGCGGCTCGACAAGTCAATCGCGGTGCCGGCGGACGCCTACCGAGTAAGCGTGCTCTTGCGCGACGCCGATGGTGAGAACCGTGGCGTTCTGGGGAATGTGATTCTGAAGTAGGGGCGCCGTCTGCCCGCCCGCTGGGGATGACGCACAGGGTGGCGCCAGAGAAGATGTGTTCGCTAGCAAGAGCCCACGGCACAAGGACGGTGCCGTGGCTCCTGACTACTTCCTGCGCGGTGTTGCCGGGCCCGGCGGATTTGCCGCGCGCGCCGCGAAGGCTTCGACTTCCGCTCGGGTCGGAAGCGAAGGCTGGGCGCCCAGCTTGGTGACCGCGAGCGCGCCGGCCAGGTTCGCGTAGCGGATGGCCTCCTCCATCGGTGCCCCGGCGGCCAGTCGAACGGTGAGCGCGGCCGTAAAGGCATCGCCCGCGGCCGTGGGGTCCACGGCCTCAACCTTGTACGCGGGAAAGTGCTTCGACCCTCGGCGGGTGACGAGCATGGCCCCGTCGCTTCCCAGCTTAAGCACCACGGTCTTGACGCCGAGTTCCAGCAGCTTTTCCGCGGCCTCCCGCGCCGAGACCCGACCGGAAACTTTCTCCCCGCTCAGTTGTTCGAGCTCCGTTTCGTTGGGCGAAACAACATCCGCGAGCTTGAGAATCTCCGGCGGACAGTGCCGGGGCGGCCCGGCATCGAGCACCGGGAGTTTTCCTGCCTTGCGCGCCAGGCGCAAAGCGGTTTCCACCACCTCCAGCGGGACCTCCAGGACCGTGCACAGGGCATCGGCTCGCCCGATGACGTCTTCGGCCCGCTCGATATCGACCGGGGTGAGAGAGAAGTTTGCCGCCGGATCCACCACGTTGGAGTTGTTTCCGTTGGGGAACAGCATGATGAAGGCGCAGCCGGTAGTGCAGGCAGGATCGCGCCTGACGTAGGTCGTGTCGATGGCATTCGCTTCCAGCCCCTGAATCAGGAAGTCCCCAATCATATCCTTGCCTACGGCACCAACGAAGGTGGCTTTCGCCCCCAAGCGGGCCACACCCACCGCCTGGTTCGCCCCCTTGCCCCCGGGGAAGAACTTCAGGTTGGTCGCCAACATACTCTCGCCCTCTTTGGGCAGGCGATCCGCCTTCACCACCAAGTCGAAATTAGTGCTCCCCACAACCACTACGTGGACTTCTTCAGCACGACGCACGGCAGACCTCCCTGGGACTTTTAGTACTCAATGGCTCTGGTCGACTCTGACCAATTCGCACGCTTTGCGCGCCTTGTCAAGTTGCTTGCCGGTGGCACGCCCTTCCCGATTTGGGAAGACCAAGAAAGGCTCGGTCGTCGGCACCCAACACACCTCAGGGAAAGGCGCGATTCTGTGGCTGCCTTTACACTTGACTTGTGTTGGAGTATCTTAGCCCCAGCGCAGAGGTGCGAATTCCGGCCGCCCCCGAGGACCAGGGAGAGTTAACATCCTTGGGGGAAGCACACACGGTTCGGACGCGGGCCGGTGACGCTTCGGGTGCTTCGGCACGCGGCGCCT
>JALHUF010000589.1 GCA_022866195.1 Terriglobia bacterium | reverse complement strand
TTCAATACTTTCGGCCGCGTGCTGGCCGGTCAGCGTTCGGGGAAGAAGTTCTACGGTTACTCGAGCGCCTCTATCGTGTTACCACACCGGAAGGGTGGTGTCCTGAGGTTCACGGCCTGGAATGACCAGCATCGCACACGGCCTTCCACGCGCAACTTCCTCCGCTACGCTTATGCCAACGTCCGCGAAGCCGTAACGCTCCTGACTTTGATGAGTGACTTGGGCGAGTTCTATCTGGAAATGCCTAACGAATGGGGACCGGCGGGTGGGAGGACGCTGCAACTGGCGATTCCGCCCGGCATCAGCCACGTGGAGATTGCCAATGACGGCTCGGATAGCGGCATTGAAATCTCGGACCCGCAATTCGTTTCCCGGCCCGGCCAGACTGTAATCGCAGGCCCAGTAGCCGGAACACCTTATCCCGCGCCCCAGGAGCCGGCCGGGCCAGAGGCTGAGATTGCACCCTCGGAATTGGCCACGCCGGAAGTGACGGCGGTGGATCCGCCAAGTGCCAGCCCCGGCAGCCAAGTGAATTTAAGGGTCGGCGGAAAGAATTTCCATCGAGCAGCCACGCTCAGCTTCTTGAATCCCGGTATCCAGGTCCTGGAAACCAGAGTTTTGAGCGCCAGCGAGCTGACAGCTCGCGTCCACATCGCTGCGGATGCTCTGCCGGGCCCGACCAGCCTTTACGTGGTCAATCCCCACTCCCGCCCGGGCGAATTCAGGTTTGAAGTTTTGAAGTGACGACGGCAACTCCTGCCAGGCGCTAGGCCGCCGGCTCCGAGATGCCCGCCGGGAGGCGCATCGACCTAGGGCCTGATGCCTTGGTGGAAGTTTGACTGCTTCCAGGGTTCCGTCGGCGATGTCCGCATCTTCAATCGAGCTTTGAGCGCCGCGGAGATCCAAGCGATTAACCAGTCGGCGAGACAGTAGGCGGACCCTGGGAGAGAGCCCACGCCCTGAGTAAGACCTGAAAGACGCGAGGACGAAGCCCACCACCAGGGCCGCGATCAGCAAACCGGCGAGTGCGACCGTGTAAAGCACGCTGGGAGTAACGTGTAAGGTCTCGGCCAATTCCCGAACCATGTTCGCCGCCTCCTCAAAAGCTCAAGATACCGTGACCGGGCGGCGCCCCTTTCGTTGCCAACTCATCTGGCGGGGCGTTCTTCAAGCAGCAACCAGGCAGGAAAAACCGGGATAGACTAGAATGCATCGTAGCTGAGTGGAGGAGGTTCTCCGCGCGCGCTCACCTTTGACCGCGCGCCGCGAATCCCAGGGGTAGCTCTTCCTTCGCCGGGAGCGAGCAATGTTTAGGCCCCCAGAGTCCCGAGTCTCTTCTGGCTGGTTGATTCTCGCTACCTTTGCCATCGCCTTCGCCCTGCCTTGCCCACGAACGGAGTCCAGGCCGCAGACTGTCAACCCACCACCCCAGAATGCCGAGACGCAAGCTGCTGCGGCGCAGGAGGCAAGCCTCAAGGTGGAGGCGCCCTCGGTCATCGCAGATGTGATTGTCACCGACAAGAAGGGGCAGCACGCGAGCGGGCTCGCCGCAGAAGACTTCCGGGTTTACGAGGACGAAGCCCCGCAGAAGATAGTCACCTTCGTGCCGCCGGTCATCGAGGCCGCACCACCCACCGCAGAGCCTCCGCCCGCTGGACCGACGGTGAAAAGGGGACTCGACCTGACGCGCGTGCGCTTCATCACGCTGGTCATGGATCTCGGCGACCTCCAGCCCGCCAGCGTCAAGCGCGCCACGGATGCCGCCATCCAGTACCTGGAGAAGAACGTGGCACCGGAAGATTACGTCGCTATTTACTGGATTGACGAAAGCCTGCACGTCGCTGTTCCCTTCACCCGGGACAAGCAACAGGCCGCCGCAGGGCTCCGCAAACTGGGAGGCCACGTGCCGGGGGGCCGCTTCAGTGTCCAAGCCCGTCAGGAGACGCAGAGGGAGATCGACGACCTCCTCACCTCGATCTACGGTATCCAAGCTGCCGCCACGTTGATTGACCCCACGCTCGCCGCAGGGGGGCACTCGAGCGGGGCGAGTTCCCGCCTTCTGGGTACCCTCCGGGCGTTCCTTTGGACCCAGAGCACAATTCAAGCGCGCGCGGTCTTTGTCGCCCTGCGCGCCATTGCCCAGTCTTATGCCGATATTCCGGGACGGAAGAACGTTGTCGTCTTCTCCGAGGGCTTCCTACATTCACCTGATGTCAAGGCACAGATGGCGGCGGTAATTGACGCGGCGAACCGCTCGAACGTCGCCTTCTACGTTATCGACGCGGCAGGATTACAGGCAGGCTATGGGGCACTGAGCAGCAGCGTCGAGCAGACGGTCAATCAGGAATTCTATCAAATGGCCATGGAGGGCCCAGGGGACAACTACGGCGGCTACAACAAATTCGACTGGGCGCAGCGCCTGGGAACGAACATCCAATACGACGACCTCGGCCAGGTGGCGTCCGCCACGGGCGGCTTTCTGATGAAGAATCAGAACGACCTGCTCGATGGCCTGGGCCGGATCGATAGCGACCTGCGCGAGTTCTACACGCTGGTCTATCAGCCCACGAACAAGACCTACGACGGCTCCTTCCGCAAGATCAGAGTGGAATTGCTGAAGCCGGGCTACCATGTGCGCCACCGGCTGGGTTACTGGGCCATTCCACCCGGGCAGGAGACCATCATGACGCCCGCGGCCGCCCAGCTTCTGGCAGGTCTGGCCACCGGCACACTGAAGCCCGCTTTCGCGCCACAAGTGAACGCCGCGGTACTGCTGGCCCCCAACGGTCAACTGGCCGCGCCGGTGTGCGTTTCGATCCCGCCTAGCTCCGTGAAATTTGAGAAGGACCCGAAGCAGGATCTGTATCGCGCGGGCCTCACCCTGGTTCTGGTGGGGCGCGAGAGCACGGGCCGCCTTCTCACCGTGCACCAGCGATTCTTGAATCTGCAGTTCGACAAGAAACAGCTCGCGGAGTTCGAAAGGAAAGGTTCGCTCGACATCAACGCGCGCCTGGTGATTCCCAAGCTCGAACCCATCAACCTCGAGGTTATTCTCCAGTTCTCGCATGGCGCGGTCGCGCTGGGAAGGCAAACCGTGGCCGTCGAGGCCGCCAAACCTTCTGGGCCCCACCTGACGAGCATCCTGCTTTCCAACCGCATCGAGGCGGGTACGGGCCCGGCCGATCCCTCTGACCCCCTGCGCGGCCCGAACTACCAGCTTTATATGCCCGCGCAGCCCCGCTTCCCCGCTTCCGACAAGCTCACGGTGTACTTCGGGCTCCTCGACGTTCCCGTCAGTCCCACCACCCACCGGCCAGAGCTGCGGCTATCGTTCGCCGTCAAGTCCGGCGCGAAAGCGGTGATGACCCTGCCCTCTGAGCAGATTGTGGCTTTGCCTAAGGCCTCCGAAAACCGCTTGCTGGTACTGAAGCAGTTCGACCTTCGCGAACTCCGGCCCGGACCTTACACCTTCGAAGTGACGGTCGAAGACCAAGTCACAGGTGGCGTGGTCTCCCAGATGGCAAAGTTCCTCGTGGAATGATTATCTTCTCCACTTCAAGAAAAGGCATTTCGCTCTCCCGGGAGGCGGCACCCTACCTGCTGAGCCGAACTAGGCATCTAAAGGAAGGGACGGGGGAGCGATTCAGCCTCCGCGCTGGACAGGTGGTTTCGGACGCGGCGCGGGTATCGAAACCTCAACGTCTAGCGGCCTGCGTGATAGAATGGGTGTAGGAGCGCACGGAGCAATCCGAAGGTTGGCGCTTCCACACCAGGTTCAAACCTTTGGCTTGAGGTCACAGGGCAATGCCGACGAAAACAAGAAAGACCACCGAGTTCTCTGAGTTGCCCATTCTGCCGGTCCGCGACACGGTCTTGTTTCCCAATGCCATCCTGCCGCTGACCGTGGGGCGCGAGAGTTCCTTGAAGCTGGTTAACGAGCTGAAAGAAGAGGAGAGGTTCATCGCCGTCGTCGCCCAGCGCGACCCGCGCGTGGACAATCCTCAGGCGGTCGATCTCTACCAGATCGGGACCGCGGCCTACATCCACAAGATCATCAAGCTGCCCAACCAGAGCTTGTTTGTTTTTGTGGAGGGCTTGCAGCGCATCGCCGTGCAGGAGGTGGTACAGCAGGAGCCCTACCTCCGCGCGCACGTCAAGCACCTCCAGGACTTGCTGCCCGCCGAGAAAGGGGCGGATTTCGAGGCCCTGGTGCGCAGCGTAATGTCGCTGTTTCAGCAAGTGGTTCAGCTCTCGCCCACGCTTTCCGACGACCTCCAGACGGTGGTGATGAACATTGACGACCCCGGCCGCCTGACCGACTTCATCGCCGCCAACCTTCCCTCGCTCTCCTCCACTGAGAGGCAGGAGCTGCTGGAAAGCCTGGAGCTGAAGGGACGCCTGGAGCGGTTGACCCGGGTGCTGGCGCGGGAAGTGGAAGTGCTCCAGTTGCGCTCCAAGATCCAATCCGACGTCCAGGATCAGGTGACGCAGAGCCAGCGCGAGTATTACCTGCGCGAGCAG
>JALHUF010000588.1 GCA_022866195.1 Terriglobia bacterium | reverse complement strand
GTACTGACCGATTTCGGTGATGGCGGGCACGGCGGAGACACTCTGCTGGTTGAACTCTTCCTCTACCTTCTGGAGGTCCGGCCGAACCAGCTCAAATATCCCCTTGCCCGTCAGATTCTTAATTGAGGCCAAGCACTGACTCTCCGCTCCGACTTCTCCAGTCCAACCCATATCGGAAGCGCTTCCACATACTGGAGATGGGTAGCCCGAAGCACTGATATTCCCACAAAAATGCAGCGAAAGGAAGCGGGAAGTTGGCAGGCATCACGCACTCAGGAAGGATTCCCATCGACGCCCACGGCAGGCCTTCCTATCGCCCCGCAGAAAGACGCCTTTTGGCGGGCGACTCGGCAGGGGTCCTCGATGTGTCCCCCTAATCGAGGTGGAAGAAGCGGGCGAAGTTTTTCACCGCGTGCTCGCCCATCTCCTCTTCGGCCAAGCCGCGCAGAGCTGCCAGCGCCCGCGTGACTTCCCGCACGTACGCCGGCTCATTGCGCTTTCCGCGGTAAGGAAGCGGAGCCAGGTAAGGGCTGTCCGTTTCGGTCAGTAGGCAGTCGAGCGGGATTTCTCGGGCCACCGCGCGCAGCTCATCCGCCTTCTTGTAGGTGACATTGCCGGCAAACGAGACGAGGAAGCCCCAATTCCTGAACTGGGCAGCGTCCTGGCGCGTGCCGGAGAAGCAGTGAAGAATCCCCCCCCAGCCGCTGGAGGCCCAATGGAGCTCGGCGATTTCGCGCAGATCCCGCCAAGCGTCCCGGCAGTGAACGATGATGGGCAGCTTGGCCTCGCGGGCCAATTCCATCTGGCGAATCAGAGCCTGCTTTTGGAGCTCGCGCGGGGAATGGTCGTAGTAGTAGTCCAGGCCAAGCTCACCGATGGCCACAACCTTGGGATGGCGAGCCAGCGTGCGAATTTCATCAAGGTGACTCTCTCGCAGATGCCGGGCGTCGTGGGGATGCAGCCCCACCGTGGCGTAAACCCAGTCATGTCTCTCGGCCATCGGCACGGAACTGCCAAGCGTGTCCGGCCCGGTGCCCCCACCGACTGCCAGCAGGTAACGTAACCCAGCGGCGCGGGCCCGCTGGATCACCGCCTCGCGGTCGGTGTCGAACTTGGAGTCGTCGAGATGGGCGTGGGAATCTACGAGGAATTGAGTCATTGAGTGATTGCGCCATTGAATCATTGCTTCAGCAGGCCGGTCGGGCCGGTCGTTGGGAAGGCCCCCCACCTTTCAATCACTCAATGAATCAATCATGCAATCAGCCAATCACTTGAGCCGGGCGCCGTTGGGCACGTCTTCCTTGAAGGTCACCAAGACGGGCCTTCCTTCCTCGCCCACCGTGGCGGCTACAATCATGCCGTTCGATTCCACGCCGCGCAGCTTGCGAGGCTGGAGATTGGTCACCAGGACAACTTTCATGCCTACGAGTTGCTCGGGGGAATAGTACTCGGCGATCCCGGCGACCACTTGGCGAACTTCGGTGCCAATATCCACCCTGAGCTTCGTGAGCTTTTTCGCCCCTGCGACCGGCTCTGCCGAGACAATCTCGCCCACGCGCATGTCCACCTTGGCAAAGTCTTCGATGGAGATTTTCTCGGGACTGGGAGCTCTGGATTCCCCGGCGGACGGTGCGGCTGCTTCAGGTGTTTTTCCGCTTTCGGCTGGCACGGCTGTTATCGCCTCCTTCGGTCTGTCTCGTTCTAGGTCTGCCTCAGCGAGTTCGTGAAGCCTGGCGAGAGTTGCTGCCTTGTCGAGGCGCGGGAAGATGATCTCCGGCAGGGCAAGGCGCCTGCCCGGTTTCAGTCCTCCCCAGGCGAGAGCGTCCAGGCGCTGGTCCTCCAACCTTCCCTCCCCGCGCAATTGGTGGCACAACCGTTCAGCGCTCTGAGGAATAACCGGCGCGAGTAAGATAGCGCTGAAGCGCACGGCCTCGGCCGCGGTCGAAAGGATGGCCGCCAGCCGCGGCCTGTTCCCTTCCATGTCCGCTTCCGCCAAGGCCCAGGGCTGGGTTTCCACCAGATACTTGTTGACCCGGGCAATGAACTGCCACACGCTCTCCAGCGCCCGAGAGAAGTCGCAAGCGTCAAACCGCACGCGGAAGTCGGTCAGGGTCGCCTCGGCGAGTTCGGCAACCTCGCGTTCGGCCAGCGTCTGTTCAGCGGGCGAGGGCACTTCTCCCCCGAAGTACCGGTTCAACATGGTGAGTGTGCGATTGGCCAAGTTTCCGAGATCGTTCGCGAGGTCGGAGTTGAATCGCTGGATCAACCCCTCGTAGGAGAAGCTCATATCCTGGCCAAACGGGGCTTCGCGGAGCAGGTAATAACACAGAGCATCGTTCCCTGGCGCGCCGAAGGAGTTGAGGGCATCCACGATGGGCTCGGGATAAACCACGTTGCCCTTCGATTTCGACATCTTATCCTGCTCATAGTAGATCCAGCCATGCGCGAAGACCGTCTTCGGCAGCGGCATCCGCGCAGCCATCAGAAACGCCGGCCAGTAGATGGCGTGAAAGCGCAGGATGTCTTTACCGATCATGTGCACGACTTCGCCGGAAGCGTCGTTGCGCCAGTATTTCTGGAAGTCCGCGCTGCCGTTCTCGCCCTGCGCGTAACCCAGCCCGGTCAGGTAACCCGTGAGCGCGTCATACCAGACGTAGAAGACCTGCTCCGGGTCATCCGGCCAGGGAATGCCCCACTTGATGCGCTTGCGGCTCACCGAGATATCGCGCAGCCCGCTCTTGACGAAACTGGTCACTTCGTTGCGCCGGAAGTCGGGCCGCACGAATTCCGGGTGCTGGGCGTAGTGCGCCAGCAGGCGCTCCTGAAAAGCCGAGAGCTTGAAGAAATAGTTCTCCTCGCTGATGAGTTCGGCGGGCCTGCCGCAGATGTCGCAATTGGCAGGCTCAGCGCCATCGGAAATGTAACGCTCGTCGTTCACGCAGTAGCGGCCCTGATACTGGCCCTTGTAGATCACGCCCGGCTCGTTTTCTTGGGCGCGCCGCAAAAGGCGCTGGACCGAGGTGACGTGATCAGCCTGGTCGGTGTAAGCGAAATGCGTATAGTCAATCCCCAGCTTTTTCCACAGCTCGAGGAAAAGCTTTCGCTTCTCGGCGACGAATTCGCGCGGTGAGACCCCGGCAGCCGCCGCGGCTCGCTCAAGTTTTTCGCCGTGTTCATCCGTGCCGGTGAAGAACGCCACATCCTCCCCGCACATGCGTTTGTAGCGCGCGAGCACGTCGCAGACGATGGTGGTGTACGCCGAGCCCACGTGGGGCGGGGCATTGGGGTAATAGAGGGGCGTGGTGAGGTAGAATCTCTTCATCGGTTCATCGGGCGATCGGTTCATCGGGCCATCGGCCAACCGAATCACCTGCCGAATCCTTGGCTAATTCTCGACGCTGACCATTCCGCAGATGGCTCGATGAGCCGATGGTTCGATGGCCCGATCAGTCTGTCCTCTTCATGTAAGCCAGGTGCGCCGCCAGGATGACCTCCTTGAGCGGCACGGACTTCTCCGCCGCCAGCCGTTGGCAATCCTCGTATTCGGGCGCGACGTTCAGCACCTTGCCCTCCCGCTTGGCTACCTTCACGCGCACCTCGCCGTAGGGAGTCTCAACACTCACGAACTCGCGCTCCAACACTTTGCGGCGCGCCTCGTAGATGCGCAAGCCAATGGTGGTGGTTTGCTCGAACAGGAGCTCGGCCAGCGCGTCGCTGGATTCCGGGGCACACAGGACCGTGACCAGCAAGCCCGGCCGGTTTTTCTTCATCTGCACCGCGCTGCAGGTCACATCCAGCGCCCCGGCAGCCAGGGCTTGCTCGACGAAGTAGCCGTAAAGCTGCGGGCTCATGTCGTCCAGGTTCGCCTCGATGACAGAGACCAGTTCGTCCCCCGCCGCACCCGGCTGCGCCTTCACCACCTCCACGCTCTCGCCCACAAACAGCCGCGTCACATTGGCCTGCCCGGGAATATCCTTCTCCCCGGCTCCGTAGCCAATGCGCTCGACCTTCATCGCGGGCATCGGACCGAAGCTCGCAGCCAGGGTCGAGACAATGGCGGCACCGGTCGGCGTCACCAGCTCGCCTTCGATGCCCGTCGAATAGATGGGAATCTCTTTCAGCAGCTCGGCCGTGGCGGGGGCCGGGACCGGCAGCGACCCGTGTTCCGCCTCCACGCGGCCTCCGCCCACATTCAAGGGCGAACAGGTCAATTCGGAAACCTCGAGCAGCTCGAGCCCGAGACAGGCGCCCACAATGTCGATGATGGCGTCCACGGCGCCCACTTCGTGGAAATGCACTTCGCCGGGCGGCAGATTGTGGAGTTTGCCTTCCGCCTCCGCCAGCCGCCGAAAGATCTTGAGCGCCTTTTCCTTCACCGTCTCCGCCAGCTCCGTCTTGCCCATCATTTCCTCGATGTCCCCGAGCTTGCGCGGCGGCTGCTGGGCGGGGATGCGAATGTCCACGCGCGCTCCCACCAAGTTGCCGCGGACGGCGCGCGTCAACTTGAATTCGTAAAAGCCCAGCCGCATCTTCTTCAGCTCCCGCAGGAGCCGGCGAGCGTCTACTCCGGCATCGAGCAGGGCGGCCAGCAACATGTCGCCGCTGATGCCGGAGGAACAATCCAGGTAGGCTTGTCTCATAAGAGTCTCGGCAAAAGTTCTCCAGATTTCCCGGGCAAAACCCAGTCGGCCATCGCGTCCAGCGGAGTCGGCTCGGCATTCACAACCGCCAGCCTGGCTCCTGCGGCCTGGGCCAGCTCCGCCAGCCCAGCGGCGGGATAAACCACCGCCGACGTCCCCACCGCCAGGAAGACTTGGGCGTTACTGCTGGCTTCCACGGCGCGCTCCCATTCAGCCTCGGGCAGCGGCTCGCCAAACCAGACCACTCCCGGGCGCAGCGACCCCCCACAAGCGCAGCGTGGCGGCAAGTCCTCGAGTGGAACTTGCTCGTTGCGCTGCTCGACGCCGCAGCCCATACAACGCACCCACCAGATGTCTCCGTGCAGCTTCACGACGTTCCGGCTGCCCGCGCGGTCGTGCAGGCCATCCACGTTCTGCGTCACCAGCGTGAAGCCACTTGGCCCGCCAGCCTCGCCCGCTTTTCGCCGCTCCAGTTCCACCAGGGCCAGGTGGCCCGCGTTAGGCTCAGCCTTGCGGATGAGGCTGCGTCGCCAGTCGTACCACTCCCAAACGAGACGGGGATTCTCGGCAAACGCTTCCGGGGTCGCCAATTTTTCGGGGGAGTAGTTCCGCCAGAGCCCGCCGGGACCTCGAAAGGTCGGAACGCCGCTCTCCGCCGAAATCCCCGCGCCCGTCAACGCCACGATGCGCTCTGCCTCATCCACGGCCTGGCGCAGCGCTCCAATCGAATCGGTCACGGGGCCTCAAAGAGTTCCGCCGAGATGCCGCATCAACCACCACGATACTATTCTCAGCCGTGAAAGCTTGTCAATCAGATGGGCTCGACGGTTGACCTATTCCTTGGGGATGAAGTCGCGGATGAATCGCCGGCAGTGGTGGATGGTCATCAGCTTCGCGATGGTGACAATAAGCGCCGTGAAGCCGGCAGAGACAAGATAGACGACTGGCGCAGAAGCTTCAGCCTGCCACGGCGGCGACTCAAGGGCGAGCTTTATGATGCCCAACCCCGCCAAACCGAACATTATCGTCCAGTACAGGAAGAGCGCTTCCACGATGAAGCCGGCAATGCCTGGAAACCAGTGCCCCACGTAGAAGTAGCCGCCGCCCGGGATGAGGAGCGAGCGTCGCACCATAGTTCTCTCGTCCTTGAAGGTGAGTTTGCAGCGCCCGCATTCGTACACCCGGGGAGTAAGCTCCGCCAGGCAATTCGGACAGAGCGAAACGATCGACCCCGCGGCGCTCGTCTCCCCCGCCCCGACCGCGGACAACGCCTCCAGCAGAACTCTGATCTTCTTATCGTCGCCCCAGCCCAACCCCCAATAGGTTTCCTTCTTTCCGTTGCGGTACTTGATGCGCAGGGTACGGCTCAGCCAGCCCTTGGCCTTGGCTTCTTCCACGTCGCCCCAGGGGACGGCGCGGACGCTCTTCTTCCAGCTTCCATCGCGCTGCACCTGAAAAAGCAATAGGCGGCGGTTGGTGAATACGAGCACGGTCGCCGTGACGTAGTAGATGTACCAGCCTAAGGTATATTGTTCAAACCAGGTGGCAGGCGCCTGGCCGCGGGCAAGGTAGAGGACAACTTCTTCTGGCCCCAGCATCTTGCGCAGGATTTCCTGCAGCTTATCCAGGGCTTTGTCAGCGCGTTTCCGGATACCGCTCTTCTCCTGGCCCTTGTGGTTGGTGTAAAGCGTGTCTTCGCGTACGCGCACGCCATGCGGCGACCCCAGGCGCGAGGATTGCTCGGGATGCACGGGGAAATAGATGTCCGGCATGGAAGACCTCCAGTGGAGACAATCCCTGGGGCACCGTTGCGCAGATTCTACGGCGGAGCGGACACCAGGTCAACAATCGTAGCGCCGGTCCTCAGACCGACACGTGCTTGTAGCGCCGGCCTTTAGGCCGGCATCTGCTACAAGTTCCATGTGCCCGGCTGAAGCCGCCGGCTACGCGTAAACGTAACAATGGATCTTGAGGATCTTCGCAATCAGCACGAGTTCCTCCACCCAGTTCCCGTAGCAGCCGTGGATGTGGTTCGAGTCGTAGGTGGCCAGGAACTCATCGGCCGAGACTTTCAAGCGCGTGAAAGCGTGCGGCCATTCTTTGGTGGTGGCCTCGGCCTTGGCCCAGTTTTTCTTTTCGTCGAAGAGGATGAACTCCGCCGGCACGATGGCCAGCCAATATTTCCCGTTGCGGCGTGTGAGGCGAGCCAGCGTCACCTCGCCCGGCTGCGCGAAGTGCATGACAGAGGCACCGCCCGCGGGAAAATAGAACACTTCCGGCCAGAAGTGGACCTTGGGGAGGTTATCCTCGGGGCGCTTCGAGCGGCCGGCAAAAAAGGTGGCGTGCGCGCCGGAGTTGCAGAGGTCAAAGAAGTTGTCTTCCGCGTCGTAGTGGCGCACGTCGGCAAAGAGCACGGGCTCGCCCGTCACGTGCTTGAACAGTTCCATGGTGAGCGCGCCGTCCATATCGGCTTCCGTGGCGCAGACCACCGGCTCCTTCGGCCCGTCCCAGTCGTAGGGGTCGTTCGAGAAGGCGTCGATGATGTCTTCGGTGGTGAAGTTGTCGGTCAGTTCCGGCTGCGCCTTGACCCCGAAGAAGTCGATCGCCTTCTCCGCGTTGATTTCCTGGCAGGCATAGTAGCTGCGGATCTGGCGCTTCAGCACTTCGGGGGTCAATTTCTTGCCGTCGTAGTGGATGTTGGGACCGAGCATCTTCTCCAGCCACGCCAAAGCATGCTCAACCTTGCCTTTCTCGACCAGCTCGGAGCGGCGGATGATTTCGTACTGGTCGATGTGCTCGATGTCGATGCCGAAGTCGCGCTTCCACTGGTCGGCATTGGCTACCGCGGTGTACATGCCCATGGGGCGTCCGCCGTAAAGGCCGAAGCTCTCACCCTTCAGACGGTTCACGGCCACCGCGGCGCGCAGGAATTTCTGCACCTTGGCGAAAACGGCATCGTCAGCGATGTCGCCTTGCACCCGATGATGGAAGCGTCCCACCTGGTCCATGCCGCCGGCCGCCGCCAGCATTCCTACCATGCCCGGATAAGCAGGATTGATGTTGGAAAACATCAGGTACGGCCCGGGGGCGAACTCGGTGGCAATCAGCGTCAAGTGCGGGAAGCACCAGACAGCGTAATTGAGGACCGTGGCCTCCACGCCGGCCTCGAGCAGTCGCCGCCCTTCGCGCTTGGCCACCTCCGGGTGCCAGACAATTTCGGAGCCTGCGACCACTTCGTATTCGCCCGTGGCCTCCAGCCGCGCGCGGAATTTGTTCTGAAAATCCAGGTTCATCTCTCGTAGCATCTCGTGGGCAAACTTCCGCCCGTCGGAGAAGGTCAAAAGGCCGATCTTCCGTTTCCGCATGAGAACCTCCAGGGAATTCCCCTATTGATTCGGCATCGTGACGCCGGGCGCTGCGCTTCGGAGCTACGCAAGATACCGCAGTGTTGCTAATATCTCAAGCCGGTGGAGTGACGGCCCTAGCAGGATGGTGAAAAAGGGCGCAAAGCATGTCATCCTCAGTCCGCCGCGGCGGACGAAGGATCTAAGTGCTTTGCTTCCAGTCAGGGAAGAGATGCTTCGTGAAGTTTACCCTGAGCGAAGCGAACGGGCGCAGCATGGCAAAGAGGCCTTTTCAGCCCCCTGCTGAGCTGTGGTTTTTCCGGTTTACGCAGGTGGAGTGGCTGGTGTACTTTGATTATAGGTGTAGCGCAGGGTTTGCCTTTCAACCTTGCGGCTTTGTTCGCAGGAAAAAGCCGTAGCCCGTCAGCCGACGGGTTGCGCTACAGAGCACGATTGTGGGCCGGTAGCTCAAGCGGTAGAGCATTGCCCTTTTAAGGCAAGGGTTCTGGGTTCGAGTCCCAGCCGGCTCAGAAAAGCAGTCGACAGTTCACAGTCAACAGCAGGACAGCGAAATAACCAGTTGTCAGTTGTCAGTGGTCAGCCGGGCGAAGCAAAGCTCCCGCCAAAAGCTGAGTCAGCTCAGTTAGGATTCTCAGGCGGAGGCGGAGGCGGCACGGTAGTCTTCCGCCGCTCTTCGGTGGCCACGTTGAACAGCTTGAAATCCGAGTAGCGGTGCGAGTTGCGAAACGTCTTGCCCTTCCAGTCCACCGTCACCGCGACCTCCTGCGGCAGCCACAGCGCCGTGGCAATTTCCGTGAAGGGAATCTGTTGGAAGCGGATCTCCGTCGTCTGCCTCTCCAGCCGGACGCCCGTCGGCGGCTTCAGCAAATCCGTGCGCATGCGAATGATGCGGTAGGTGGCAGCATCAATCCAGGCCACCCCCTGCAACAGGACAAGCACTGAAGCATTCTCGGTGTTGAAGCGCTCAATCATCTTGGCCGTTTCGGCGCGTTGGGCAAAAGCGACCACGTAGGTGTCGCGCCCGTCGAGCACCTGGCGGCCCAGATAGCGAAGGTTCGAACCGGACTGGTAGGCCGGATGGAACAGCAGGGGCGCCGAGGCGAAACCCGCCGTCAACATGAATCCGTCTTTCAGCCCTACCGGCGCGCCGCGGTCGCCGCGTGCATTCGTCCGATACTCCTCCAATCCCAGCCCCCACCTTTCGGGGCGGGCCAGCAGCAGGTACTGGAACGACTGGGCTGAAGAGTTCTTCACCTTGCCGTCCTTGCCCCGCCTTTCCTGCCGGATTTGCTCCACCGAGACGGTGTTGGGAAAAGTGCGGAACATCAGCTCGACACTCTCGCCCGTCTTCTGCAAAATCGAGACCAGCTCCTCCTGGGAGGTAGCGGGCACCAGCCCTGCCAGCTCCGGCATGGCCTTCATCAGTTCGGGAAGAGGTTGGGTGGCCACGGATTTCACTTTGCCGTAGGGCCGGAGATCAATGTAGGTCTGCAACTGCGAGTAGAGCGTCCGGGCCTCGAGGGGAAGGAATCGAATATCGCGCCCGGCGAGGTACTGATTCATCTCCTTTTCGGCTTCCCCGTTGTCGCCCTGCTCGAGCAGCGCCCGCACGCGCAACAGCCGTGCCCCCTCGGCCGCCCCGGCCTGGATGGCCTTTTCCAGATATTCATCCGCAGCTTCCCAATTCTTCTGCAGAATCAGCGCCCGCCCCAACTCCTGGAGGGCCAGCGGGTCGCCAGGGGCTACTTCCAGCGCCTTTTGGAAAAACCCTACGGCCTTCTTGGTTTCGTAACGCCAGGCTTCCAGAATGCCGAGCACTAACCATGGTTCGGGCCTTCGGGCCGCGGGCTGGGCGGCCTCGTTCAGCTTCGCAGCCTCGGTCAACTGCCGGCTGGCTCCCGCCCAACTACCCGCATCCAGCAACGCCAAGGTCAGCAGCATCCGGCACTCGATGCAGTCCGACTCGCGGTCCACCACCTTCGCCAGATAAGGCACGGCGATCACCGCGTTGTGCCGATCCAAGAGCTCCTCGCTGCCGCGCAGGAAATCCTTGCGCGTAGAGTCGTTTGCCAGATGCGGTCCGGCCTGGCGACGCAGCCGCGCGCCCAACTGGCGGATCAGGGTGGGCAGGGGCAGTTGGTCGGGATCATCTTCGTTGGCCCGCAAGACGATGTCGATTCCGTGCGTCAGGCCGGCAGTTCCGAAGTCCACGGCTTCCCGAGATTCCCGAAAGCCACCCTTAAGTGCCGCCACCTTGACGCTGAGTCGCTTGTAGAGTTGGGCGTCCAAGCTATAGGTCGTGCGGAATTCCCCCTGGAGATTGGTCTCAAGAGTCTTCGACAGGCTCTTTCCGCCCGGAATATCGATACGGACCGTAGCTCCGCCCACCGGTTCACCCTTGAGGTTCGTCACCCGCCCAAAGACAGTCCAGTCCTGCACGGGGATGGCATTGAGGCGTAACCCGCCCAAAGGCGGAGAGCCAGCGAGGCCACCCGCGGGCATGCCCACGCCCGCCGGGGCCTGTGCCCAACCTGCGGCCGGCAACAGGATTGCCCCTATCACCAACCAGAAAAACCTCAAGGCCTTGCCTCCCATTTCACGCTTACTGCCGATGGTTACTTCCAATTGTTTACTATAACGCATTAGTCGCCGGGACGCCCGAAAGTCTGACCGGGGCAAAATCCCCGGGCAAGAGCTCGACGCTCGCCCCTGGCGTCAGTTCACGTTAGTCACCGCCTCCGGGAGAACTTCCGCGGCCTCCCAGTTGCGCTGAAGGAGAACCTCCCGCCCCAGTTCGTGAAGGACCACCGGGTCCGCCGGCTGAACCTCCAAGGCCCTGCGCATGAACCCGACCACCCGCTGCGGCTACGAGAAATTGGTCAGCTTCCGCAGGGCGGCCAGGTTCTCCTCCAGCGGCGCCAAGCGGCCGTACTCCAGGCCCACGTATCCCTGGAAGCGGTCGCCGAGTTCGTAGATGGCCTTGAAGACGTTGCGGTAGTTGATCTCGCCCGTGCCCGGCTCGTGGCGTCCGGGAACGTCGCCCACGTGGAAGTGCCCGATGCGCTCGATATGCGCGCGGATGTTGGAAATCAAGTTCCCTTCCATGATCTGCACGTGGTAGATGTCGAAGAGCAGCTTAACGTTGGGGCTGCCCACACGGTCCACCAGCTCCGCCCCGTCGCGCACGTAGTAGAGGAAGTAGCCCGCGTGGTCCACGTAGGTATTCAGGATTTCGACCACCGCTGTGAGGCCATTCTTCTCCAGGATAGGCGCGGCTTCGCGCAGCGCGGCCACCGCATTCGCCATCTGCTGGGAGCGCGGCATGCCCCCCAGCTCGTTTCCGGTGAGCACCACCAGGCGCTGCGTGTCTATTTTCTTCGCCGCTTCGACCGAGGCGTTGATCTCCCGCAGGAAGCCTTCGCGCTCGCGCGGATTCACCAGGCCGCAGCCGCGCGCCTCCACGCTCTTGTTGGCTACGATGCACGCACAAGCCAAGGGATACTTCCTTTTCTCCGCGATGAAGGTTTCCAGCAGCGCCGGGTCGCGCCAGTCGAACATCTCGAAGGCGTCGTAGCCGTGGCGGACGAGTGTGGCCAGCGCCTCGCCCACCGGCATCTTGCCCATCAACCACCAAGTGACGGAAAGGCGTAGTCCCTTTTCGCCTGGGAGATTCGCGCCGAGGGGCGCCGGGAAGCCCGCCAGAGCAGCCGAGCCAGCCGTGGCGGCGAGAAAGGATCGTCGATTCATCACATGCCACCTCTCAAGAGGTCTTGATGATCGCTGCCCACCATACGCCCACGCGCCATGCGGCACAAGACCCTTTGCTGTGTTGGCGGCGATGGCCTTTGCACGCCGCCGGGAGTTTGAAATTGTGCCGGCGCAATCCGTAGCGTAATGTCCGTGGCTCGAGGTTGCGGCTCTTCAGCCT
>JALHUF010000587.1 GCA_022866195.1 Terriglobia bacterium | reverse complement strand
AGGTAATTGACCTCAGTCTGAAGGTCCTTGCCGGTGGCGTACTTCAGCCTGCCGTAGCCGGCGAATTCCTTTTCGCCCACCGAGGCGTCGAGTTTCCCCTCCGTATAGAGCGGCTTGCGATTCTTGTAGAGTCCCGTTGCCCCGCCGACGCGGAACCGGTCGTTTTCGAGGGGCACAAAAAAGACGGCCTGGCGCACCACAAGCGCGTCAACTTCGACCTTTTCTCCGCCCTGGACCGCGCGTACGGCCAGTCCAGCAAGCGCCAGCCCCAGAAGCTCGGCTTTCTTCCAGGTTTCGTCCTTGGCAATCTCTCCCGTTTCCGGCATCTGCAAGGCCACCTGATCCCCCAAGGGTGAAATGAGTCCGCCGATGGCTCCGTCGAAGAACACCGCTATTCCGCCCAGTTCCTCTTCGACCGAACGACACAGCCAGTAAGGATAGTCCGCGGTAATCTCGGTATTCTTTCCCCCCAGGACTTCCGGATGGTCGCTAAAGTTGATCAGGCTGGCGATGGTTTTCCCCTGGTTGTTGACCAGCCGCATCACGAACAGGTACGGGTCCTTGACGTAAGGCGGTCGGGAGTCGCCCTGCAACTGGGCGAGCAACGGATGGTCGTCACGCCCCAACGTCAGGTGTGCCGGTTGCAGGGAGCGGACAGCCTCGACGGCCGTCGCGGCGATGCGCCCATCGACCCCATCGAGGTACTTCTCGTCGATTCCACTCACAAATGGAGTGGGGCCCCACAGACCCATGGTATCCGGGCCTTCGTGATCGTGGGTTGAAGCGACAATCACGTGCGTGACTTCCGGCGCCCGAGCCTTGACCTGGTCGCGAATTCGCAACACATCGTCATAGAACAAGCCGATCAGGTCCACGGAGCACATCGCCACGGTCTCCTGCCCTGCCGCCAACGCCAGGCAGCGGGCGTACAGCTCATCGTGAACTCCTGTGGCGACCCGGTTGTTGTCAAAGCCCGCCATGTACACCTTGCTGGTCTTTACGTCAGGCGTGATGACCGCCTTCGCGGCGCCGGCGCGCAGCCCCGCACCTGACAAGGGAAGCGCGCTCAGTACCACCCATAGGCAAGCGCTTGCTGCGCCGGCTTGAACTCTCGGTCGCATTTCTCTGCTCCCCATCGTTGACCGGGAAGCCAGCTCGACGCGCGCTGCCGGGTTCATCGTAACGCGGCGAGCTGTGTCCTGGCCCCCAGATGATTGACGTTCCTCTCGATCACCTTTTCGAACTCCGCTTTTGCCTCCGGCCGGTTGCCTTGCCCCAGGTATCCCAAACCCATCAAGTAGTGCGCATGCGCCGTCCGCGCCGCCTCGGACCGCCTCTCACCGAATTTGGCGAAGTAGTCCATGTCGGAAGTGGCCTCGAGTTCTTGCGTTCCTGATTTGACTAGTTCTGCGAAGACCCTCGCAGCTTGCGCTGCTTCGCCGAGTTTCCCCAGCGCCAGCCCCTGGAAATACCGGATCTCCGCGACCTCAACTTTCCGCGCCACTGCTTGCGCGTAGAGCGCCCGAGCCTTGGCCGCGTCGCCCAGGGCCTCCTCGGCCGATCCCAGGTGATAATAGATCTCCGCATCCCGGAGGGAGTGCTCCGGCCTGCCGACCTCCAGGTTCTCCGGGTACTCCAGCGCAGCTTCGAAGTCTTTGAGCGCCTCGCGGTACCGTTGGTGCTTGAACTGCTGTTGGCCCCGCAGCAGAAGCGCGTTGATATAGACATCGTGGATGTCCCCGCCGCCTTCCCACACATGAAAATGCCGCCGCCGGAGCAAATCGAGCGCCTTATCGTACTGCCCCAACTCGACGTACAGAATGATTTCCTGCTGCGCGGCGTCGTCGCGCTGGAGAACCACTTCCTGATTGCTTTCCAGGCGCGCCAGCCTCTTTTGCGGGGGCGTTCCCGCCTGCTCCTGAAGCTGGTCCAATTCGAGATAGAGCCGCGGGTCGCTCTTGTCGCGCGCCAGCGCTTGTTCCAGGCTGGCAATGGCCTGGGGGAGATTCTTCTCCACTTGGGCGTACGCCAGCGCTAGGTTGCGATGCACCGTCGCAAACGTGTCATCCAGGGCCCGCGATTTTTCCCAGGCGCGGACGGCCGCTCCGGGCTGGCGGTCGTACAGGAGATTTCCCAGGTAATAGTAAGCGTGTGCGTCCTGGGGATTCTGCACAATCGCGCGCTGCAAGACCGCGGCGGACTCCAGGCGAAACGGAAAACAATAATCTGGTCTCATCTTGCCGCCCAGCCGATAGAACCTGGAGGATTCCGGCCCGTTTCCTTTCTGCTCGTGGAAGTAGCCGAGGTAGTAGTAGACCATCGGCGATGTGGCGCTCTTGTCCTCGCTTGCGTCATCGAAACGCGCGAGAACCCCAATGGCCTCATCCCACAGACCCCAGTTGCCGTAGTCAATAGCAGTCTCGAGATACGCCTGGGCCGCGCCGCGCATCTTGGCGCTGACCGCTCCGAGCGCCTCGCGAGCCCCGGCCGTCGCGCCTGCGGCAGACCTTGCCAGGTAAAGCTCATTGCCGGCCAGGAAGTCGAGCGGGTCAATGCTCAGCGCCGCGGCAGCCACCTGCGCCGCCTCCGCGTAGCGCCCCATTCGCCGCAGCATAGCTGCCTTCAGATTCAGCGCCTTCGTGTTCAGCGTATTTGCGGAAAGGGCGCGATCGGCGTGTTCGAGGGCTTTAGCGTAATCCGCCTTGTGAGAGGCCAGTTGCGCCAAGGCGTAGTAGGCCGCCGCCTGCCAGGCCTCGCTCCAGGTGGTCCTATAGAATGCGTCGTAGGCCGCGTCGTACTTTCCTTGAGACTGCAACGCCACCCCGAGGTAATAGAACGCTTCCCCGTCTTTCGGGCTGGTGTAATCCTTTGTTAACCGCCGCAGGGCAACGTTGAGTTTGTCTTCGGCCTCCTTGAACATCCCGCGCCGGCAGTACAGGATGCCCAGGGCGGTGTTCACTCTGACATCGCCCGGGTCTCTTCGCAGTGCTTCTTCATAGTAGCGATAAGGGTCAAGCGCCGGGTTATAGAACTGCTCCAGGCGCAAGCCGGTCAAGTAAAGCTCTTCAACCGTCTTGATGTCCTTCGGCGCGAGCGGCGGCTTGACAGGCTCGGGCATAGGTTCGCCCTTGGGT
>JALHUF010000586.1 GCA_022866195.1 Terriglobia bacterium | reverse complement strand
AGTTGGTTTTCCTGGACGAGCCGATGTCGGGCTTGGACCCCCTCGGGCGTCGAGAGGTGCGGGACCTGATTCTGGAGCTCAAAGGGGAGGGCAAGACCGTTTTCTTCTCCACCCACATTCTCTCGGACGCGGAGATGCTGTGCGACCAGGTGGCCATCTTGGACCGCGGGCGACTCCAAGGTTGCGGAAAGCTGCGCGAAATCCTTGCCCTGGGCGTGGCCTTAACCGAAATGGTGCTGGAGAATCCCAGCCCCGAGCTACTGAAAGAGCTGAGCGCGCACGCGCGCTCCCTGGTGAGGACGGGGGAGCGGGTGCGCCTGGAGGTTCCCCAGGAGGCCGACGTGGCGAAGCTCCTTGCCCTGGCCATCCGCCACGGGGCGAAAATCGTATCTCTCAATCCGGTGAAGATGTCGCTGGAAGACTACTTCATGGCCCAGACGGGAGCCACGGGGGATGCGGCTGCGGGCCAGGAAGCGGCGAGCCCCTCCGGAACCAAGCCGAGGCAGCAATGAGGCGTATCGCCAGCATCGCCTTGCACACCTTCAAGGAGTCCGTGCGCGAAAGGGTCCTGTATAACCTGATCGTATTCGCCCTGCTTTTGATCGGGACGGCGATTCTCTTCGGCAGCATTTCCGTAGGCATCGAGCGGATTATTCTGGTAAACCTGGGCTTGAGTTCGATTTCCGTTTTCGGATTGCTGATGGCCATCTTCATCGGCATCGGCCTGGTGTCCAAGGAGATCGAGCGCCAGAGCATCTCCAGCATCCTCTCCAAGCCGGTGCGGCGCGCGGAATTCATCCTGGGAAAGTACTTGGGGCTGTTGCTCACGCTGGTGATCAACACGGCCATCATGACGGTCGGCCTTTACGCCGCCCTCTTCTACCAGAAGCGGACCCTGGCCGCGGCGGACTTGGTTGTGCTCCAGGCAGTCTATTTCATCATCCTGCAATTTGCGCTCGTCATTGGCTTGGCACTGTTGTTCTCCTGTATCTCCACGCCGGTGCTCTCCGCGGTTTTCACCTTCTGCGTGTACGTCATCGGCAACTTCCTGGCCGACATCCGCTGGTTCGGACAAGAGACAGGAAGCGCCCTGATAGAAAGGGGCACGACCGTCCTCTACTATCTGCTGCCGAATTTCAGCAATTTCAATGCGATTACCCAGGTGGCTCACGGACAGGGAGTTCCCGGCTACGTGTTGCTTTCCAATTCCCTCTATGCGCTTTTGTACGTGGGGATCTTGATTTCGGCGGCGATTCTGATCTTCGAGAAGCGGGAATTCCGATGACCAGCGGCGGTGCCGTGTATCGCGAGATTAATGTGGGGCGGGTGTGCGGGCTGCTCCTCCTCATGTGTTTCCTGGCCCTCGTGCCCCTTGAGCAAGGGATTGACCAGGCGCTGCAGGCCCAAAGCAGGAGTGTCGAAACCCTCTATATCCCTTCCGGAAACATCCTCCGCCGGCTGAGCCTGGGCCACGAGGGGTTACTGGCAGATATCTATTGGACGCGCGTCGTCCAATACTTTGGCCGGAAGCGCTTGGACCGGGCTACGCAGTTTAAGCTGTTGGGGCCTCTGCTGCGCATTACCACCGACTTGGACCCGCAACTGGTCATTGCCTATCGCTTCGGGGCCGTATTCCTCGCGGAGAAGGCGCCCGGGGGGGCGGGTCAGCCCCAGGAAGCCTTGCAGTTGCTGCGGCGAGGCATTGTGGCCAATCCCGACTATTGGCGCTTGTGGCAGGAACTGGGCTTCATCTACTACTGGGACCTGAAGGATTACGCCAGCGCGGCCCGAGCGTTTCAGACGGGCGGTGCGCGGCCCGGAGCGGCAATCTGGATGAAAGCCCTGGCGGCAACAGTAGCGGCCCGGGGGGGAGAGATACAGACGTCGCGCTTGCTCTGGTCAGAAATCTACCGCCAGGCTGAGGGCGATTCGATCCGCAAGAGTGCGCTGGACCATCTGCTGGCGCTCCAGGCGCAGGAGGAGATGGAGCAACTCGATCGCTTGTTGCTGCAATACTGGCAAAGGAAAGGCTACCCGGCTCACTCGTTTCGTGAACTCGTCACCGCCGGGTTCCTCGCGGCATTACCGCGAGATCCTTCTGGTGCGCCCTACCGCGTGCTGACCGACGGGCGAGCCAGACTCGCGCCGAGCAGCAAGGTCGATCTGCGGCTCCTACACTAGAAGCTGAGGGGACCAGAGGCAGGACGTAACTGATGGAAGAAGTGCGATTCATTTTCTGGGCGGCGATAAAGGCGCTGAGCCTGGTTTTTCTCGGCCTCTTGGCGGCCAAGGCGGTGGCGGGCCTGCGCACGCCAGCCCCCGCGCGGCCGGGAAGATACCTTTTCTGGTTGAAAGAGGCGCTGTACGGCCTGATTCTGGTGCTCGTGGTGTTGGGAGCGCGCGAGGTGGGCCTTGATGTGGCGGCGCAGAACTACGCCTGGACGAGCGAGAAGAACCTGGCCCAGTTTCAGCTCGAGCAGGCGTATGCGAACGCCCTGCGCGCCGTCGCGCGGCGCCCCGGCGCACTTCGCTATTGGCAGACGCTCGTCCAGGTGAAGTTGGTGCGGCGCCAGTTTGCTTCTGTGGTCGCGGATATGCCCATCATTCAAACGCTGAGCGGCGGCAAGCTGGATGAGGAGGATGCTTATCGGCTGGCGGCCTGTTACTACTACCTGGCGGAGTACGACAAGGTGATTCCTCTCACGCAGCAGATGATCAAGGAAAACCGCGTGTACGCTGCCGCCTATGTCCTCCAGGGATTCACCTACACCGCGCAGAAGAAATATCCCGAAGCGCAGCGGACTTTTCTGGAGGTGCTCCAGATGTTCCCCAGCCAGCAGGCAGCGGTGGAGGGCCTGGCGCACGTCCACTTCCTCAGGGGAGACACCGCCGGCGCGCGGGAAGTCTTGGAGCAGACGGCAAAGTTCCCCTTTCCCTCCGAGGCGCGCAAGCGATTCGCAGCCCTGAAGGCGCTCTATGCCCAGTAGTACGCGCGTATCTTTCCGACTCCGCCTGGAAGACGTGGTGGCGCTCACCTTCTTCCTCATTAACCTGGCCGTGCGGATCTTCGTGCGCGGCGTGCGCCACTCGAACCTGAACCCCGCCGACGTCCTGGTGATTATCCCGGCGGTGTCGTTGTTGTTGGCCAAGGAAATTGTCCACTACTTCTTCACTGCCGGGCGGGAACCGCACCCCGCGTCCGGCCCGCGATTGCGTGAGTTTGTACGGCCTTACTGGGAAATCGTGCGGGACTGGTTTCCCTTCCTGGTCATCCTGATGATGTACTACTCGCTGTGGGGCGACGCCACGCATCTCCTGGTCACGACGGATCGCGATAAGGAATTAATCGCCTGGGACCAGAGGTTGTTCGGTTTTCAGGCCAGCGTGGCTATGCAGCGTTTCATCAGCCCGCCGCTGACCACCTGGATGGAGTTGGCGTATGCCTTTCATATTGTGAACATCCCGCTGGTGGCGTGCTTCATCTACCTGCGCCGGCCTCGTGCCCGGTTTCGCGAAATGATGGCCGGCGTGCTGGTGGTGACCTTTCTTGGAGTGCTCGGGTACCTGCTGGTTCCGGCCATTGGACCCATCTTCACTTTGCGTGACCAATACACGGTGCCTTTGAGCCAGCCGCTGGCGGTGGTCAACCGGCAGATTGAGTTCATGGACTATGCGCGCATCCAGCGGGACGTGTTCCCCAGTCTGCACGTGGGAATTTCCTTCGTGGTCTGGATGTACGCTTGCCGGAACTCGCGGCGATTGTTCTGGATCCTGGCCCCGCTCATTCTCAGCCTGTGGGTTTCCACGGTTTACCTCCGCTACCACTACCTGGTCGATGTTCTGGCGGGGCTCCTCCTTGCTCCACCTTGCTTCCTGCTGGCCAACTGGCTTTTCCAGCGCTGGGGCGAAGTCCGGTTCGGGGTGGCAATACCTGCCAGCTGGGCGGCTCGCCTCCGCGCCTGGGGCGCCGCCGCGGAGGACGCTGCGGCTCCCGGGAAAGCCGAGGTCCATCCATGAGCCCGCGCCACGCCGCACCTGGAGCGACCGCGGGCGCCGTGCCGCTTCCCACGGTTCCGCGGCGCGGCCTGGCCCGCTGGTCCGATGGTTGGCTCCTGGTGTTCTTGGGCCTCTGCGCCGGGTTGGCCTATGCCAACATCTTGTTTAACGCCTTTGTCTATGACGACAACACCCAAATCCTGAACAACCCCTACCTGCAGAGTTTTCGCCACCTGCGGGAGATCTTCACCACCACCGTCTGGTCATATGTGGGGGCGCAGGGGGTCACCAATTACTATCGCCCCATGATGACGTTCGGTTATCTGCTTTGCTATCAATTCTTCGGCCCGCTGGCCTACGGGTTTCATCTGGCGAGCATCGTTCTCCATGTCGGCGTTGTCTGGGTGTTGTTTCTGGTGACGCAGCGGATGTTTCAGGACCGGCGAGTGGCGCTGGTGGCGGCAAGCCTGTTTGCGCTTCACCCGGTT
>JALHUF010000585.1 GCA_022866195.1 Terriglobia bacterium | reverse complement strand
GTGGGCTGTTCCTGCCGAAGCCTTTGGCTCAGCGACCTCAGCCGGGCGGCGGGGGCACCGCAGGCGGCGGTGGAGGCACGGCGGGTGGCGGCGGCTCGCACGGGAGCGGAGGAGGTACAACCCCCTCCGGCGGCGGCACGGGCGGCACCGGAGGCGCTACGGGTGGCGGCACAGGCGGCAGCCGGGGTGGTGGAACCACGCCGGCCACCGGAGGCAATGCGCCAAGTGGCGCGCGCGGCGGGGGCGGACGCACCGGCCCGACTGGCAACAACCCCTATGGAAACGACCGGCGGGGCTATGAGAACTACCCCACGCGCCCCATCATTCCGCCCCTGCTAGATAACATTGCCAGCAATCAGCAGGTGCTTTACGCGCTGGCCACAGGCACCGGCGGCTTCACCATCTTCAACACCAACGACTTCCTCGAGGGCCTCAACAAAATCAGCAAGGAACTCCAGGAATACTACGTCCTGGCCTACGTTTCCCCCAACCGGACGCATGACGGCAGTTACCACCGCATCCAGGTCAAGGTGGAGCGCAAGGGCATTAAGATCCGCTGCCGGAACGGGTATTACGACCTGAAAGGCCCCGACATCCTCGCCGGAAAGCCGGAAGGGAAAGTCCTGGAAGAGCAGGCGGCCAGCTCGCAGCCCGGAGAGATCCCGATCGCCCTGAACGCCCCCTATTTCTACACGGGCGCGAACGTGGCACGGGTCAATCTGGCACTGGAGATCCCTGCCCAAGCCCTGAGCTTCGAAAAAGAGAAGGGAAAGTTCCATTCGACGGTCCACGTGCTGGGCATCGCCTACCGGGAAGACGGGATGGTCGCCGCGCGCTTCAGCGACACGGCCACGTTGGACCTCGAGAAGAAAGACATGAAAGAGCTCACCAAGGGTTCTTTCCCCTACCAGAACACCTTCAACATCGCGCCCGGAAAGTACACCTTGAAGGTCGTGTTGCGCGCGGGAGGGCAGAAATTCGGCAAGTACGAGATTCCGCTCAACATCGAGCCCTTCGACGGCAAGCAGTTCCACCTGAGCGGCGTGGCCCTCAGCAACAAGTTGCAGCCCGTCTCCCAATTTACCGCCGGCCTGGATGCGGCGCTGCTCGAGGAGCGCACGCCGCTCGTGGCGGGAGGCATTGAAGTGTCACCTTCTGCTAACAATCGCTTCAGGCGAGACGAGAAGGTTGCCCTCTACGTCGAGGTTTACGAGCCCTTGCTGCTCAGCGCCAACATCCCGCGGGTGGGCATCACGTATAACCTGATCGACCGCAAGACGAATCAGCAGATCTTCACCTCCAACACCATTCCGCTCGACCCTTACATCGAGCCGGGGAATCTGGTGATTCCTGTGGGTTGGCTCCTGCCGGTGGACCGTTGGCAGCCAGGGACCTACAGGCTTGACGTGCGCGCGCGGGATGCTGTCGGCCAGGTTTCTGCCGTGCACAGCGTGGAATTCGCGCTGGACTAGGCCGGGCCGCGACACAGGTTCAGCTCGCAAGGAACAGCCGGCTTCCGCGCAGACATGCCCTGAGGCGGCGGGCGAACCGTTCGCCCGCCGCCTCATTGTTTTCGGCAGGACCCCGCTTCCATGCTGCAACGGAACAGACTCTGCTCAGAGGCGATCTGGGGCATCGGAGGAGGAACAACATGCCTACACGCGAAGTGGAAAGAATTGCGGATGAACTGCGCCGGGCGTTCACAGGAAATGCCTGGCATGGACCCGCGCTCGCAGAGATTCTCTCCGACATCTCGAGTGAGAAAGCCGCGAAAAAACCTCTCCGCGCCGCGCACAGCATTTGGGAAATCGTGAATCATCTTGCCGCGTGGGAGTCCGCGGTCCACCGGCGGCTGGAAGGAGAGGTGATTGACGAACTCCCACCCGCGCAGGACTGGCCGCCCGTCATAGAAACCAGCGAAGCCGCCTGGCGACGGACACTCGAGTCTCTGAAGCAGGGGAATCAGCGACTCTGCAAGGCAATTGCGCAGCTCAGCGACGCGCGGCTGAACGATACGGTTCATCCCAAGAATTATTCCCTGTACGTCATGTTGCACGGCGTCGTTCAGCACGACCTCTATCACGCCGGCCAGATCGCCATCCTCAAGAAGGCCACCTGAGCGATTTTTCGCGGCCGGCCGGAACGCCACGGATCCCACGCCACTGAACCGTGTCCGCGCGCCAGAGCAAAGCCCTCCCCTACCGACAACGGCACATCTGCATTAGAATGGTGCCTGGCACCCGGGCGCCCGCACTCATGGCCAAGAAAGCCGCAGCCGATCCCGCCGAACTCGCCCACAAGCAGGCGCACATCAGTGTCGAGCGCTACTTCGAGACCTCGCTCCTGCTGATGCTGGTGACCGGTTTCTTCACCGTGGCCACCAGCGGCCGGCTGGACTTGGTTTCCGTGGTTCTGGTTTCCGCCGCGCTGCTGGTCCGGCTGGGGAGTTATCTGCGCGAAGCCGATTATTCCCTGTCGCCGCGCACGGTGACACGCCTCTCGGTCTTCTACCTTTTCTTCTACGTACTCGACTTTCTGATCTTCTCCGTGGGCCCGGGTTTTATGGACAGCATGCTCGCCGCCACCGTGCACTTGGTCCTTTTCACCGCGGTGGTGAAGGTTTTTTCGGCGCGCACCTATCGCGATTACGCCTACCTCGCCATGCTCTCCTTCATGATGATGCTGGCCAGCGCCATCCTCACCGTCGGCACAACTTACCTGGTCGGTTTCACCTTCTACATGCTTTTTTCCATTTCCACGTTCATCAGTTACGAGATCAAGCGCTCCGCCGAATCTGCGGCCCGCGCTCCCGAGGGCCCCTTCCGCACGCCCGCCCAGAACCGGAAGGCCATCGAACGCGCCCTGAGCACCGCCACCGTGGGCTTGGCGCTGGGCATCGCGGCGCTGGCGTCGATTCTATTCTTCGTCATCCCGCGCTACCGCACCGGCTACTTGACCAGCCTGGGCATGGAAGCGCAAAACATCAGCGGGTTTTCCGGCAGCGTCAACCTGGGCGACATTCGCAAGATTCTGCGCTCGAACTTCGTCGTCATGCGGGTGATGACGGAGGGCGAGCCGCGGTTGTTTCAGGGGGTGAAGTGGCGCGGCGTAGGCCTGACCAGCTTCGACGGCAAGAATTGGTTCAACGACAACACCGCCCAGACTCTCCTCTCCCCCGCGTCTTTTCAGCGCTATGTCATGCCCCATTGGGACGGCTGGCAGAACCGGCGCCCGCGTCCCTTGCGCTATCGGGTGCTGCTCGCGCCCATTTCCACCGACGTGCTCTTCGTGGCCACGGTGCCGCGCGAGGTCACAGGGCGCATCCGCGGCCTCACCCTCGACCAGACCGATTCCCTGCACCATCCCGGCCACGCCTACTCCCCCTTCAGCTACGAGGCGCTTTCGGATACGGGCCTTCCGCACCCCGACGACCTGCGCCGCGCTTCCATGGATTACCCGGCGGAGATTCGTCGCGTCTATCTCACGCTGCCCGATCTCGATCCGCGCGTGGGCGAACTCGCGCAGCAGATCACCGGCTCCGCCACCAACAACTACGACCGCGCCCTGGCCATCGAAACATATCTGCGGAGCAAATTCACCTACACGCTTGACCCCGTGGGCATCGAGCCCGGCGATCCCATCGCCAGCTTCCTCTTCCAGGCAAAAGCCGGCTACTGCGAGTATTTCGCCGCCGCCATGGCGCTCATGCTGCGCACCCAGGGAATTCCTTCCCGGCTCGTGAACGGCTTCCAGACGGGGACCTACAATCGCGTGGGCAAGGATCTCATCGTACGCGGGCGCGACGCGCATAGTTGGGTGGAAGTCTACTTCCCCAACTACGGTTGGACGACCTTCGACCCCACGCCGGCCGACCCCAATCCTGTCGTCGCCGGGATGTTTGACGATTACATCGACGCGCTGGCCCTGTTTTGGAGCGAATGGGTCATCAATTATGATTTCGCGCACCAGGTCCGGCTGGCGCAGGAAGTCGAGAGAGATTCCCGGCAGTTCCAGCAAGTCTTCCAGCAGCGTCTCCGCCGCTGGCAGCGTGAAGCCATCCGCCTGGCGTACCGCGTCGAAGGCTGGCTGATGTCGCACAAGCTGCTGGTGCTGCTCCTGATGGTGGGGATTCTGATTGCTCTGGTGGCCGCGGAGAAGAGTAGCTCCATCGCCGAGTGGCGCTTTCTGTGGGCGTGGAAGTTCCGCCGCCGCGACCGCGCGCTCAGCCCGCAGGAAGCTACCCTGACTTACAGCCGCTTCCTGAAAACCTTGCAGAAAAAAGGCTACCGCAAGCCCCCTTCCCAGACGCCACGCGAGTTCGCCCTGTCGTTCGTCGGTACGCCGCTAAGCTGGGTCGTCCTGGAATTCACCCGCCTCTATAACGCCCTACGCTTCGGCCAGGCGCTCGTCTCGCTGGCCCGCCTGCGCACACTCCTAGAGGATATTGCGGAGAACAGAACGCGGTAAGCGGAAAGCAGAAGGCAGGAGCCAGGCGGCAGAAGGACGCCCGGGAGAAGTCTGCGCGGTTTGGCAGAACCAGAGACGCCTAAGGCACAGCTAGCCGGCCATAGGCAAACCCGCGCCGGCTCAAGGCTTAAGCTTGGGGCGAAGCTGGAAGAAACTTCTCGGGATCTGCCATCATTCGACTCAACATTCGACCAACTTCCTCGTACCGCGTCGTGAGCTCTCTGTAGTGTTCTTGCGACAGGTAGCCACAGTCGCAGGAAAAGTCGAGCCAAACCTGTGTCTCCGTCGCCTCGGCATCAGCATCGGCCAGTTTGCTGACGAACATGCTCGGGTACTGGCGTTTGCGAAAACCCTCTGCGATATTCGCGGCTACACTTCGCGACGAGCGGCGGATTTGGCTCGTCAGAGAGTACCGCTCGTCCTGGGGAAAGGTTTTGGTCTCGTTGAAGATCTCCATCGCGAGCTTGTAAGCAAGTTGAAAGGCCCTCAGATCCCTATGCCCTCTGAACATCTTGGCTTTCCGCCTCCGACTAGCCGCCCATCCCATGCAGGGCGCACAGTATTCCTCGTCATACCCTGATAGTGCGTGGCCTGAATTCCATTGCCTGCCATTGCCTGCCTTCCGCCTTCCGCTTTCCGCCTTCTGCCTTCTTCATGCAATGGATTTGCCGCCGTCCACCGCGAACACCTGGCCGGTGATGAAGTCGCCGTAAGTGGCCAGATAGAGCACCATTTCGGCGACGTCCTCGGGCCGACCAGCTTTCTGC
>JALHUF010000584.1 GCA_022866195.1 Terriglobia bacterium | reverse complement strand
CTTCTTCATTGGCGACCTTGCCGTCCGGCCCTAGCACGTTCTGGGTATGGACGCACCAGTCGTGTCCGCTGTGATACCTGGGAATGGTCAAGTCGGGCTCCGCGTCAATGAACATTTCCTTGGAACGCAGGCGGCGGCAACGGTTCTGGACAATCTCGGATGGATTTGCAGATTCAGGCATAATCAGGCCCCTCCTTGCGCGGCACGCAAGATGGCGCGCTTGACGGCCACCCGCGCAAGCTGCACTTTGTAGGCGTTCTTGCTGAGCGGCGTGGCCTTGCTGACGGCGGCTTTGCCAGCCTCATCGGCCACCGCCTCGCTGATCGTCTTCCCTACGAGCACCGCTTCGGCTTCCGGCGCGGGCCAGGGTACCGGGGCCACATGGCCCAGCACGACGCGTGCGGATTTCACTGTCTTGCCGTCCAACCTCAGCACAACCGCAGCGGCCGCCAACGGATAATCCAGGGCTTCCCGCTGGCGGACCTCGTAGATCGCCATCTTCGTTCCCTTGGCGGGAGGCACAAGGATATCGGTGAGGATCTCGTTGGCCTTCAGGTCGCATTCGCGCTGGTCGTCGCTGGCGGGAGTGAGGAAGAACTTGTCCAAGCCAACTTCGCGTGTGCCCTGCGGCCCGAAAACGCGCACCTTGGCCCCCAAAGCAATCAAGGCCGGAGCCAAGCTGGAAGGATTCACGAAGTACGCCGGCCCGGAGTTTCCCAGGATGGCGTGGTACTGATTCTCACCTTCGGGAACCAGGGCTTTGCCGTCGTCTCGGGCCAAGAGCCCATACCCGGCGCGGAAGTACCAGCAGCGGGGCCGCTGGCAAAGGTCACCGCCGACGGTCCCCATGTTGAGAATCTGCGGGCTGCGCACGCCCTCGGCGGCCTCGACCAGGGCAGGGTACTCGCGACGCACCGCGGCGCTTTCGATCAGTTCGCTCAAGGTAGCCATCGCGCCCAGGCGCAGTCCCGTGGCCGGCTTGAACTCAATGCCCCGCAGCTCCTTGATGGCCTGCAAGCTGACCACGCGGCGGGGAGTGGAGACGTGGTCCTTCATCAGGCTGAGCGAGTCGGTCCCGCCCGCCAGGATTTCGGCCTCTCCCCATTGGTTGGCCAGCAGCCGCACCGCCTCTTCCTTGGTTGTAGGATTTGCGTATTCGAAGGCTTGCATCAGGCAATCCCTCCTTTCGCGAGAGCCGCAAGGACTTTAGCGGGAGTAAGGGGGAGTGTGGGCACGCGCACCCCGATGGCGTTGGCGACGGCATTGGAAATGGCGGCGCCCGGAGCTATCACCGGCGGCTCGCCCAAGCCGATCACACCCCGGTCATCATAGCCAGGGCCGGTCATCATGTGCACAACGATCTCGCCGATGTCGCCGATGCCCGCCAACTTGTAGGAATCCAGGTTGGGATTCAGCATCCGCCCGGTCACCTGGTCCATGATTTTCTCTTCGAAGAGCGAGTAGCCAATGCCCATGGTGATGGCGCCGTAACACTGGTTCTCGGCGGTCTTCAGGTCAATGATGAGCCCGCAGTCCTGCACGGCCACCATTTTGTTGATCTTGACGATGCCGGTCTCGGTGTCCACGGAGACGTCAGCGATCTGCACGCCGCCCACACCGCTCGAGCCGAGCTGGCAGGGACCGGGATTCTTCCCTTGCACTTGAACGGATTTCACTCCCAGCTTGGCGCAGGCTTGCTTCCAGGTGAGGCTCTTCGCGGCATCGCCTTTGACCTGAATCCGCCCGTCGGCAGCCTCCAATTGCTCTGCCGGGACACCCAGGCCGGGCGCAACCGCAGCAAAGAGCTGCTCCAGCGCGTCCACACAACCACGTCGGGTTGAGCCACTCACCCCGCCCACCGTGGTGCTCCCGCCAGAACCGCCTGAGGGCGGGTACTTGCTATCCCCGATGTTGACCGTGACAGCTTCCACGGGGAGCCCGAACGTTTCCGCGGCGGTAATAGCAATGACCGTGCGCGTGCCGGTGCCGAGATCCTGGCTGCCGAGGGTGATCTCCACAGAGCCATCCGGGTGAATCGCCACATTGCAGAGGCTGTTGTGCCCGCCCCCGCCCCACGTGTGGATGCTGACTCCCAGCCCGCGCTTGATGGGGCCCGGGCTCTTGTCGCCCCGCGGATGCCAGTTCTTCGTCCACTCGGCCAGCTCGGCGGCCTTTTGAAGTTCCTGTCGGTATATCTGCTCGCGTGGCTTCGCCAGGGCGAGATTCTTCATCAGGAACTCAATGGGGTCCATGTTGAGCTTGGCCGCCAGGTCGTCCAGGGCGGTCATTGTCAAGTAGCATGCTTGAGGGTGGCCAGGAGCGCGCCACGCGCGCGCCGGGCCCACGTTCGTGGCCACCGAGGTGTGCCGCTTGATCTGGTTAGGTACATTCAGAACATAAGGAATAGGCGGCAGGGTGGCTCCGCCAGGTCCTCCCGTGCCCCAGGTGTCTGACTCCCAGCCGGTCAACGTGCCGTCCTTCTTCGCAGCCACGCGGATCTTGGCGAAGTAAGAAGGTCGGGCACCCGCCACCATCGAATCGTGCTCGCGCTGGAGCATGAGCTTGACCGGCTTGCCCACGTCCTTGGCCAGGCGAGCCATCTCGATGCCCCAGCGGTCGGGTGAGAATTTGCTGCCGAATCCTCCGCCCATGTACTCGCACAAAGCCTGGATATTCGTGACCGGAGTGCCCAGAGTTTCGGCAATCTGCGGCGGCAAACCGGATACGTTCTGGGTCGAAATCCAGACTCTCAGGTTTTCCGCGTCAACCCATTCCGCGACGCCGCCATGCGTTTCCGGGGTGCAATGAATGATGACCGGAAGGCCATAGTAGCCCTCAGATATCACGGCGTCCGGGTCCTTGAACGCCGCGTCGGGGTCGCCCGTCCGCTGCTCGGCGGCGGGCTTCGCCCGGTCGCCGACTTGGCTCAAATCCTCCTCATGAACGATGTGGGGCAACTTCTCGTATTCGACCTTGATGCGGCGAAGCGCGTCTTCGGCTATCTCCTCGCGCTCGGCGACCACAGCCACGATTTCGTCGCCCGCCCACTGGATTTCTGTTCCCACGCGCTGGATGATGCGCACGGTCTTCACCCCGGGCAGCTTTTCCGCTTCGGAGGTGTCGATCGATTTGATTTTGGCGTGGGCGTAAGGGCAGGCGAGCAATCGCGCGTAGAGCATCCCGGGCCGGTTGATGTCGTAGGAGTACTTTGCCTGGCCACTGGCCATGGCCGGTCCGGTGACGCGCGAGATGCGCTTTCCAATGAGCTTTCGCTGGCCTGCCTCTGGCCAATCGTACTTACACTTTGCCATGAGCTTTCCCTCCCTTCTCGCCTAGGCGAGCCTTGGCCGCATCCAGCGCGGCTTGCCGGACGCCCACATAGACACCGCAGCGACACAGGTTGCCGCCCAGTCCCTCCTCGACATCCTGCTGAAGGGGGTTGGGGTTCTTGTCCAGAAATGCCTTCGACGCCATGACGAAGCCCGGGGTGCAGAAACCGCATTGGTGCGCGTCGTGCTCCACGAAGGCGGTCATCACGGGGTGAAGTTTGCCGCCGGCCGCGAGCCCTTCGATGGTCAGAATCTCCTTTCCCTGGGCTGCGATGGCCAGAACGCTACAGGCGTAAACCGCTTTGCCATCCAGGATCACCGTGCAAGCGCCGCAGGTGCCGCGATCACACATCTTCTTGGCGCCAGTCATGTCCAAGTGGTTCCGGAGCGCGTCCAGGAGCGTCACGCGCGGCTCGAGGGTCAACTTCTGGGCCTTGCCGTTGATCCGGAGCGTGATGGGCACGGCTTCTGGCCCCAGAACTTTGGCTTTCTCATCAGGCGAGGCGGCGATGGCCGGTTCTCTCCCTACGAGCAGTCCCCCGGAAACCGCCACTCCCGCGCCTTGCAGGAAATCGCGCCGGGTCAGAGCCTCATTCGGCTTGGCGGGTTTGCGCACCTTGTCCTTTTTCCAACTCATCGTTACTCCTTCGTTTCCGAGACCTCAGAATTCACCCCAAGAGCCCACAGTTGACTAAGCGCTCGAATCCTCGACGAACATCCGTGGAAAGTTCCTGCTGTCGAAGGGCAGATTATAGCACCGGGGGACAAAAGTGTGCACTCGGTTTCGGTCTCAACGCCGCAAAAGGAATTGCCTTCCGGGCGGCCGCGCGGAAGAAAGAGATCATCACAGGCCGCCGAAGTTGCCGACCGCCATCAAATAGGCCGACAACCATGTAGAGGTGTCAGGAGAAGGCGCTGGCGGCGGTTTGGTGCCGGGTGACGCGTAAGATATACTCGGGCAGCGGCCAAGCGGACGGCTGCCGCGGAGCGGACTTCGGGGTGGACAAGCCAGAGGATAGCTCAAAGGACTCCTCGCGACTGTCGCGGAGGAAGTTTCTGCGTGCGGTCGGGTTAGGTGGAACCGCGCCAGGCCAGGATGCGCTCGCCCCCGCGGCGCTCACATCCGAACCATCGGCGGCGGCCACACTTGGCCCTGGGGCGGTCCCGATCAAGCTCAGGATCAATGGCAAGGATTACAGGCTTGATGTCGAACCGCGCGTGACGCTGCTCGACGCGATGCGCGACCACCTCGGGCTGACAGGCACCAAGCGCGCCTGCAACCACGGCGAGTGCGGCGCCTGCACGGTGCTCGCGGATGGTCGGCCGATTTACGCCTGCACGATGCTGGCCCTCGCCGCGCAAGGCAAGGAGATCGCGACAATCGAAGCGTTGGCATCCGGCGACCAGCTTGATCCCTTGCAGGCGGCCTTCGTCAAGCACGATGCTCTGCAATGCGGATTCTGCACGCCCGGATTCGTGATGGCGCTCAAAGGGGTGCTGTTGAGGAACCCGCATCCGAGCGCGGACGAAGTCCGGCTGGCGATTGCTGGGAACCTGTGCCCCTGCGGAACTTACCCCAGGGTTCTTGCCGCGGCGGCGGAGGCCGCAAAGGCTTCAGAGTCCGAGTCTCGCTCGTCTCGCCAGTCTCTCATGCGCTCCTGGGCACTCGAAGAGAGGGGACATTTTGTCACGGCGGCCAAAACCGCCATGATGGTCGGCCTACCCGGTGACCCCAGAACTGTGGAGGTCGTGCCCCAGAATGATGGACTTCCTGTCTGGGACTTGGACTATGAGCCGTCAATTGTGGGCCAAGAAGTCCCTAAGCTCGGCGCAGCAGATAACACCGCCGGCCGGACAAAGTACACCGACGATGTCGGCCTGCCCGAACTGCCTGGCCTACTTCACGCCAAGCAACTGTGGTTTTCTTACCCACTCAGGGGCGTGGAGAGTATTGACATCGCCAAAGCGCAAGCCCTCCCAGGCGTAAAGGCAATCATTGCCATCCAGCCCGCTCCAGGGCCCTCTGGCGGGCCGCCCGGGGCGGGCGAGGGCCTCACGTCGCTGCCACCCGCGGGCCGACCGTCACTTCCCAGAGGAGAAGTCCTTGCCGCAGTCGCGGCGGAAACCGAAGCCATTGCCGAGGATGCCCTCCACCTGATTGAGGTGAAATACGCCCCGCTGGCGCCCGCCGCCGACGCGAACCACGAAATGCGCGCTTCAGTGGTACCGGCGCAGGAGGGCAGCGAAGGTACTCCTGCCCGGGCCAAGCCGCGCGTACGCGAGCGGGGCAACGTTGAGCAAGCTTTCCGAGGGGCCGACTTGGTGATTCACGAAGGGGCCTTCCAAATCCCCGCGGCCTATCCGGTAGCTCTTGAACCCAGCGCTTGCGTGGCCGCCTGGGAAGGCGAAAGCCTAACAATTTGGGCTACCACGCGCGAAGTTTTCACCCTGCGAAACGATCTCACAAAGGCCCTCGATATCCCTGCCAGTCACATCCGCGTGATTGCGGAGCATGTCGGAGATGGCTTCGGCGCCGCCGCGCTGCGCTGCGCAACGATTGCGGCACGGTTGGCGAAGCAGGCGGCACGGCCCGTCAAGCTCGAACACGACCGGGCTGAGGAGGCTTGGCTTGCTGCCGACCGGCCGCCGGCTACGCTGCGCATCAAAATCGCCGCGCGGAAAGACGGCACCCTGCACGCCATCGATTTCCGCGCCTGGGGAGCTGCCGGCGCAGGCGCGAGTGCTCCCATCTGGATGATCTACAGGTGCCCGAACGTCCGGACGGAAGAGGCGAATGACCGTGCGGACGAGGACTGGGCGATGCCTGCGCGCGCCTCAGGCCTCCGGCAAGGCACCTGCGTGCTGGAGCAGGCCATGGACGAGCTAGCCTGCCAGCTCCAGATGGACCCGCTGGAGTTCCGCTGCAAGAATTTCGCCGACCATCCCTTTCTCCCACTCGAGAAAATGTGCCAACTTGGCGCGGAGAAAGTCGGCTGGCACGCGCGCCGCCGGCGCGGCGACGCCGGCGCGGGCCCCCTTCGACGCGGTCTCGGCATGGCTGTCGGCGCGTGGCCGAGTCTGGGCGCGTCATTCGCGCAGGCGATGGTGCGGATATATCCGGACGGCAGCATCGAGGTGGTCACAGGCGCGCAGGATCTCGGCGCTGGCACCAGAACCGTGTTAGGCATGATTGCTGCCGAGGAGCTGGGAGTCACCTTGGAAAAGGTCAAGGTCAGCCTGGGCGACACGGCCTGTGGCCTGGCAGCGCCGCCCAGTGGCGAGGGCCGCATGCTTTCGTCGCTTGGGGTGGCGGTGCGCCGGGCCTCACGCGACGCCAAGCAGAAGCTTTCCCAGAAAGCGGTCGTGGCGCCATCCCAGCCGGATGGCCTGGTGGCGGGTGACGCAGCGTCTTCCCCAGGGCCGAGCGCACTGCGCCCGCTGCCGTGGACTCCCGAGGCCCGAGAGATGCTTTCCACCCCTGTTGTGGGCTACGGTGAAAGCGCGGAGACCCGGGCAGACCACAAGCCTCCCGCCTGGGCAGTGCAGTTTGTCGATGTCTCGGCGGATACGGAGACTGGCTTGGTCAACGTGAACAAGGTGGTATCTCTCGTCGAGGCGGGCCGGGTAATGAATCGGCTCACGTTTGAAACTGAGCTGATGGGCGGAGTCATCCGAGGTCTGAGCGCGGCGCTTTTCGAAATGCCCGTGGTGGACAGGCAGACCGGCCGGGTCCTCAATCCTAATCAGCGTGACTACAAGATGCTGGGCGCGATGGAGTCGCCACCGATCGAGGCCGTAATTATTGACGCCGTGAGTCCAGCGAATAGCCTCGGTGTGAAAGGGCTGGGCGATTTGCCGATGATGCCGACTGCTGCCGCCGTGGCCAACGCCGTCGCCAACGCGCTCGGCATGCGCATCGGCGAGCTGCCCTTGAGCCCCGCCGGGGTTCTGGCCGCCTGTGGCCGCCTGTAGCGGCGGTTTTTCGGCGCTGAGGACAGCGCCGCTACAGTAGGTAGCGTGCACTTGTTCTTTGAGTCCGCTGCTTGTCCGTTGGGCGACAACAGACTGCTGCAGAGTTGCAGAACGGCTCTGCCTTGCGTGCTCGAATACCCGCTGTCTTCCTGGCGCCCCGTCGGATACAATAGCCGGTGGGAGGCCAAGATGACTCAGGTTCCACTGGACGACGAGAGGCTTAAAGCCCTTTTCAAGACAGCCCTCCTGGAAGTGCTGGAAGAACGCAAAGACATCCTACGAGACCTCATCGAGGAGACCTTGCAGGATATCGCCTTGGCCCGCGCGATTGAGCAGGGCCAACGCACGGAAGAGGTCAGCCGAAGTGAAGTCTTCTCCATTCTCGAGGGCGGACATTGAAGGTTCGCTTCAAAGCGAGCTTCGCCAAGGACCTGCGAAACCTGAAGGATAAAGCCGTGCTCGGTCGAATCAGGGCCCTGATTGAGAACGTCGAGAAAGCGGCAAGTCCAGCCGATGTGGCCGGTCTCAAGAAGTTGCGGGGCGGGGCAGCGTATTACCGCATCAGAGTTGGTGATTATCGGGTTGGCTTGGCCCTCGAAGAGGATGTGGTTGTCTTCGTAAGAGTGCTTCACCGCCGAGAGATCTACCGCTACTTTCCATAGCGGGTAGCGCCCCGATGAATCGGGGCGGCTATTGTGTGTTTTTGCCCATGCCCCACAGGCGCGGAATCCCACCGCAAGAGACCCGGGAAAGCCGCAATCCGTCAACCGACTGACGGGAGTTGCGCTACCCACTTACCCACTCAGATTTTGAAACTGT
>JALHUF010000583.1 GCA_022866195.1 Terriglobia bacterium | reverse complement strand
GTGTCACCAGTTCCGGATCTTGGTCCACTCGGCCTCGTCCGCAAGAAAACAAGGGCGGGACTTATTGTCCGACCGCTTGCAACTTGCCTCAAGAAACTTGGCGCGCATTGTACCAGAAGCGGAAAAGGTGGGATGCAACAGCCTTTGCCTACGATTGCTGTGCGTCGCGCAAGGCTGCTCGGCGGCGTGCCGGAGCCCTCACCTGTTCATCGGAACCTGACGTCTGGGGTCCGCCCGTAAGGTGGGAAACTCATACGCCGTGGTAGCGCGGGCGGCCTGCTCCAACCTGTCCCGATTGCTTTTATCGGGATGCATCATGGCCCTGCATGGCCAAGATGGCCGTGCTACGAAGGAAGGAGAGGTGCTACGGCAGCAATCCAGGTGGGCCTCGCGTCAGGGCACGGATTTACCTGTCCCGATGTTCTCGGTCGGGATCCGTGCCGAACCGCTCGCCAACAGACAATCCCAGGGCTTCAGCCCCTGGGGCCGCAGGGGCTAAAACCCCACAACAGTTTCGGAAGGCGGCATTCTCCCGGCATGGCTGAAGCCATGCCCGGACGAATTGCGGCGGGAAGTTCATGCGGCCTGTAGGGGAGGGCCGGCGCCTGTCCCGACCTCGTCGGGACGGCCCTCCCACGGGAGCACCGTAAAGGTGCTCCCCTACCCGCGCCGCAACAGCGGCAGCCCGCCCGGATTCCGTGTCGCGCTTGACGCGCTTGAGATCGGCACGCAGCTCGGCCGCGCTCTGGCAGCGCAGGTCGCGATCTTTCTCCAACGCCTTGTTGATGATGTGTTCCAACTCGGCAGGACACTCGGGATTCAGCCGCAGCGGGGAGGTTGGCGCGGCATGCAGAATGGCGTCGAAGATGGTGCCAGGCGGCCCACCAGCGAAAGCGCGCCGTCCGGTGGCCATCTCGTAGAGAACGACTCCAAAGGAGAACAGGTCAGTCCGAGCATCAAGTTCCTGCCCCAAGGCCTGCTCCGGCGACATGTAAGCCACCGTGCCCATCACCGCGCCGGGGCTGGTCAGAAGCTCTTCGCCGAGGGAGGCCGTCGGCAGGTCCCGAGACCCTTCGCTGGCGCTCAGGGTGACACCCGCCTTGATGTCATGCTGAGCGGAGCGAAGCATCTGGGGTGTCAGCTTCGCCAGCCCAAAATCCAGAATCTTCGCCTGGCCGCGCGTGGTCACAAAAATGTTTGCCGGCTTAATGTCGCGATGGATGATGCCCTTCGCGTGCGCCGCATCCAGGGCGTCGGCAATCTGGATGGCGAGGTCGAGCAGGGTGTCCGTTGGTAGGGGCACGCCATGGCGTGCCCCTACGCTAATGCGCTGCTTGAACGTCTGCCCCTCCAGAAACTGCATGACGATGAAGGGCTGACCCTCGTGCTCACCAATGTCATAGACCGTGCAGATGTTGGGGTGATCGAGAGCCGAGGCAGCACGCGCCTCGCGCTTGAAGCGCTCCAGGGCTGCGCGATCGATTTGGTAGGGGAGCCCTCCGGGCTCCCGCGGGAGGGCGGCCTGCCCCGGCGCAGTCGGGGAGCCCTCCCCTACCAGGAACTTCAGGGCGACCAGCCGGCCGAGCTTGGTGTCCTCGGCTTTGTACACTACACCCATACCACCGCCTCCGAGCTTTTCCAGGATGCGGTAGTGAGAAATTGTCTTACCGAGCATAGACATCGCCGGCGTACCGCCCTCCGTGTTAGGCCGCGCGCCGGGGCAAGTCAACGCGCGCTGCGTGAGCCAACAGCCATCTGACTGGCTTGACTTCCCCAGGTGCTTCGGATAGTTTGGCGGGCGACAGCGCAAGGCGAAACTCCCCTCTATGAAAAGCAACCGGCGACGATGGCTTTGGTTGGGCGCGAGCGCCGTCATCCTGGGGCTGATTATTTATAACCTGAGTCGCAGTGCCGAGTGGCGCGCGTTTCGCTGGGATAGATTCTGGTCGTCGTTGGTGCATGCGCGCCCGGGACTTTTGCTGGCGGCGCTGGTGACGACCTACACGAGCTATCTGCTGCGGGCCTATCGCTGGAAATTTTTTCTGGGCCCCATCAAGAAGGCCTCGGTCTGGGTGTTGTTCGTGGGCCAGATCCTGGGATTCAGCTCCATCTACCTGATCGGCAGGCTGGGTGAGTTTGTTCGGCCAGCCTACATCGCTAGGAAAGAAAATGTTTCGTTTAGCTCCATGGTGGCGGTGTTAGTGCTCGAGCGCATCTACGACACTGTTTTCCTGGTCCTCCTGTTCGCTGGGGCGCTGTACCTGGCGCCTAGAGACGCCGCGGCGAGCCGCGCGGGAACCATCCTCGTCCGATTGGACGAGTTCGGGGCCGCGGTGTTCCTGGGGACGGCACTGATGATTGCGGCACTGGTGTGGTTCCGCCTCCGTACGGAGGCGGCCACGCGGTGGCTGGTAGGGGTGTTCGGTTTCCTGCCGGGACGCGCCGGTCACCACTTCGAGCATTTCCTGCGCTCGTTCGCCGACGGCTTGAAAGTCATACAGAGTTGGAAGGATTTACTGGCTAGCATCATCGCGACCGTAATTCTCTGGATTTTCAACGCCAGCGTGTTCTGGCTGGTGTTTCAGGCCCTAGGCGGGGAGCTGGCGCACCTCACGTGGTTGGCGACGACGCTGGTTCTGTTTTTTGCGGTCATCGGTTTGGCCGTGCAATTTCCCGGCATTGGGGGAGGATACCAGGTGGGAGCCATTCTGGCCCTCACGGGGCTCTTCGGTGTGGGCGTGGAAGCTGCCACGGGGGCTGCCATTCTGCTCTGGCTTATGATTTCGGTGCCCTGCTTGGCGCTGGGCGCGGGGTTACTGGTGCATGAAGGCCTAACGTTCAGGAAACTCGAGGCCATCGCAGAAGAAGAGCGCGCAGCGGTGGAAGAAGCCTGATGTCCGCCCCTCAGCTCGGTTTTTCGGAGGCAACCGGCTCCCATGAAATGTCCATTCTGCGGGCACGTGGAAGATAAGGTGGTTGATTCGCGCGAGGCGAAGATCGGCGATACCATCCGCCGCCGGCGGCAGTGCGGGAAATGCGGCCGGCGCTTCACGACCTATGAGCGCCTCGATGAAATCCCGTACATGGTCATCAAGAAAGACGGGCGACGTGAGAAGTTCGACCGGCAGAAAGTTCTGGCGGGAGTGCTCAAGGCGTGTGAAAAGCGGCCTGTCCCCATGGGCAAGATGGAGGAAATCGTTAACGAAGCGGAGTCCTTGGTGGTCGAATCACCGGACCGCGAACGGCCCACCTCCGAGGTGGGCGCCCTGGTCATGAACCGGCTGAAGAAGCTCGATAAGGTCGCCTATGTCCGCTTCGCTTCGGTTTATCTGGATTTCAAAGATGTTCGCGAGTTCATGGACGAGCTGAAGGAACTCTTGAAAGCTAAAGGGAAGTAGTGACGCTCGCCGGGGCGCAGAGCCCGGCAAGATGTCTGCCGCGACACAGCAAGCAGTTCCCCTATCGCCCCTCCCAGGCAAAGGCCCCGAACGTGCGAAAGGTCTCAAATCCCAGGCGCTGGTAGAGCCGCACCGCGCCAGCATTCAAGTCGGTGACGGCAAGCGAGACCTCCTCATGGCCCAGACGCGCCAGCTCACGAAACGAAGTCTCCATCAGGGCGGTGCCCAGACCCACGCGCTGGAACTCCCTCGCCACCGCGACTTGGGGGATGTGCGCGGTCTGGGGCCGCACGGCGGTTATCGCCAACGCCGCGGCGAGTTTCCGCGTTGGGCGGTGAAGGGCCACCAGCGAGCCCTGGGGCAGGAGCTGCCCGCAGCCGCGCTGGTGCACGATGCTCTCTATCAGGCGGGTGGCACCGGCCAAGGAAGTGTATTGGTCGTTGATCCGGGAGTCGAGGTGCTGGCCATAGGTGCTGTAGAGGAGCGCGGCCGCCGGCGGATCGTGTTTGCGTTCCCAGGGTTCCACGCAGAAATCTCCGGGCACAGAAACAGCCTGCGAAGTTGGGTGTCCCGCCTCCTGGCCAGGGACGGCTGAATCCGGTCGTCGGGTCGCGAGCGACAACGCCATGAAGCGGCGGAGAAAGCCGGCGAAGCCGTGAGCGCGAAAGCACGGCTCGAGTTCCTCGAAAGTAAAGTGAGGAAGTTGGGTCTCCACGCGGCGCAGGCCCGGGGTCGCAAGCAGGGTTTCGATGACGTGTTCCAGCAAGACCCGCGCCGGGCCGACTTGCTCCTCTTCGGGCATGACGAACAGGTCGGCGATGAGAGCTTTTTCGGCCTCGTAGAAGAAGAAGCTGTAACCGGTAATTTGGCCGTCGCGCAGGAAGGCGTAGCCGGAAAGGCGTTTCTCGTCAAGCCAGGAAGAAATCAGGCGGCGCGAGGTAGTGTAGTCCCAGCGCAGAGTCTCGCGCCAGATGCGCGACTCGGCTTCCAACAAGGGCTCGAAGTCGCGGGCCGTGAATTGGCGGATGTCGATCACCTCAGATGCCAAGACTGCGTGCTCCCTCTCGCGCCGACCTGGTAACGAAAGGCTCCCCATAACCAGGCCGGCGGCGCCAAGCGTTCGTACGTGGTCAAGCTTAGCAGGAATATAGCGCAAAAGCCGCCCCATCGTCTTGCAGCGCGCGAGTCATTTTGCTGGGTTTAGTTCCCGCGGCTCTTGCGCGGCCGCGCGAGGCGCACTGAAAGACGCAAATGAAGGGCTGAAGAGGACAGTTTGTCAGTAGATCCGCGAGAGAACGAAGAAGGCCTTGGTGGCCAGGGCGTCAGCCGCTGGCCTATGGGGAGGCGAGAGTTCGGACGTTTGCGTTTGCTCTTCCCCAAGCGCGGGTGAGACATGTGCGCCGCGCTGAGGCTGCGAGATGAAAGTTTTGGTCGAGGTAGATAACAGGTTGTGGTAGCATTTCGAGTTTGCGAGCCGGTGTGCTCGCCATCGTTGAAGTGTAGAGTGAATCAAAGGCAGCTCTATGGCACGTAGGCGAGCTATCGCGGTCGCTGCCCCTGCACGAATCCCCAGCGAAGTGGTCTGGAGACTGGTCCGAGCAGCGTTCATCCTGGCAGCGGCGCTGGCGATTGTACTGGGGGGAGTGGGCGCCTTCCTGACCTATCGCGTTGTCACTACGGTCAATGACACCGAAACCGTGACGCCCGAGTCTTCCCTCCAGAGCAACTACATAACCCTCAGCTTCACGGATCGCAGGGGCGGCGAGCACGACGGGTGGTTGCTGCTGGGTCTCAAAGGGGCGCCGGCCATCATTCTCTGCCACGGTTACAACTCCAACCGTTCGGAGCTACTGGCGCTGGGCAGTTTCCTCAGCAAAAGTAATTTCAATGTCTATCTTTTCAATTCCCGTGGTCCGAAGGCGGAGCAGGGGTATTCGGACCTAGGCATACGTGAGGCGGAGGACTTGCTGGCCGCCATCGCGATGGTGACGAGGCACCCCAGAGTCAATCCTCACCGGGTGGGCTTATTTGGGACGACTTCGGGGGGCTATGCGGCGCTGGTGGCGGCGGAACAGAGTCCTCTGGTAAAGGCGCTGGTGGCTGACACGATCTACGAAGACCCCAGTCAGATGCTGGAAGCGCAGGTGGACGACCTGCTGGGTGGTACAAGCCGCTTTTTCCGCATGGTGCCCCGCGCAGGATTCCACCTTCTCACCTTGGGGAGGGCGAGGCCGCCGGTCCGCGCCAATCTCTCCAAGTTGGAAAACATGCCGAAGCTCTTCATCAACAGCCGAGACTGGCCTCTATTGGCTGCCGCCACCGAAGATCTTTACGCGCTTGCCCCCCCACCCAAGCGCATGTTGGTGCTGGAGCATACGTACACCACGCTGGCTTCGGGTGCCATGAAAAAGCAGTACGAGCAGGAGGTCGTCGACTTCTTCCGCGACAAGCTGCCTCTACGGGCTGATTGACGATGGCCCGCCGCGCTCGGAGCCGGGACGCAACCCCTGATCTTGTCTGCTGCCTGGGGAATCCCACGCGCGGAGGGTGATTGGGTTCCTTGATGGCTGACAGTTCCTCGCGCCCTGGGGCACCGTGCTCGGGAACCGCGCAACCGCGCCGCCCTAATCTCCGTCACTGGGTGCAGTTCGCCGCGGCGACGAGCCTCCTGTGGTTCCTCGGCTGGCTGCCTCACCGATTGGCCCGCGCCCTCGGCACGGTGCTGGCAACCCTGAGCTACTGGTTCTGGCCCCGACTGCGCGGGGTGGGTCTGTCTAATCTGCGCGTGGCGTTTCCCGAGTGGTCCGAACGGCGCCGTCGACAAGTGCAGTTTGGCGCATTTCGGAATTTCGGCCGCGTGCTCGCCGACTTCGCGCACTTTCCTTCCTGGAACCGGGAGAACATCGAACGCCTGGTCATCTACGATGGGTTTGAGAACTACGCGTGCGCCCGAGACCAGGGGAAAGGCGTGCTTTTCCTCACCGCCCATTTTGGCAATTGGGAACTGGGATCGTTTGCCCACGGCGTGTACGGTTATCCCTGCAATTTCATAGTGCGGGAGCTGGACAATCCTTTGCTCGATGCCTTCATCAACCGTTACCGCTGCCTGAGTGGGGGACGCGCCATCGAGAAGCGGGATGCCGCCCGCGAGGTATTGCGTGCCTTCCAACGCCGAGAGGCTGTGGGCATTCTGGCAGACCAAAACACGCTTGCCGCCGAAGGAGTGTTTGTTGATTTTTTCGGCCGCCCCGCCTGCACGACGACGGCCCCGGCCCGGCTGGTACGGAAGACTGGGGTCCCCGTCGTGCTGGGCTTGGTGATTTGGGACGCGCAGATGCGGAAGTATCGCCTGCGCTTTGATCCCGTCGCTTGGATCACGCGGGAAGACCCGGAGGAAGTAATTGCTGCAAACACGGCGAACTTCACGCGGCTGATTGAGGATTACATTCGCCGCCATCCTGACCAGTGGCTCTGGGTGCACCGGCGCTGGAAGACGCGTCCGCAGGGCGAACCTCCGTTTTATCCTTCTTGCGGAGTTGCAGGTTGACTGCCGAAAGTTGGAAGGAGACACTTTCGGCGTTTACCGTTGGACTTTGAACAGATCTGGGGTGTGACCATGAGAGTCGAAGAAATTGCCCGGTTACTAGGCGGCGAACTTCAAGGGGAAGGGGGCCGCGAGATTCGAAATGTGGCGAGCCTGGAGAGCGCCGGAGCGGAGGAACTGACCTTCGCGGAGGGTGAACGGGCCCTGCGGTTGGCCGCCTCCTCCCGGGCCGGCTGCATCCTGGTGGCGCAGGGGGTGTCGGTGCAGGGGCAAACCACCATTGCCGTTCCTCACCCCAAGCTTGCGTTGATCCGCGTCGCCGAGGTGCTTCGTCCGCCTACTCCTCCGGTTCCTGGAGTCCATCCCACGGCCGTGATTGCCTCAGACGCGCAACTGGCGCCCGATGTGAGTGTCGGCCCTTACGTGGTAATCGAACCTGGCGTATCAGTGGGGCAGGGAACACGCCTCGAGGCCGGGGTGTTTCTGGGTGAGAACGTGCACGTGGGCGCGCAGTGCGTCCTGTACCCGCGGGTGACCATCTATCCGGGGGCGCACATTGGCAACCGGGTGATTATGCACGCTGGCGTGGTCGTAGGCTCGGATGGGTTCGGTTATGTTCTTGCCGAAGGTCGCTATCACAAGTTCCCGCAACTCGGACAAGTGGTGATCGAAGACGACGTGGAGATCGGCAGTAACAGCACGGTGGACCGAGGATCGCTGGGAGTGACGCTGATTGGACAGGGAACCAAGATTGACAACCTCGTCCAGATCGCACACAACGTGAGGATCGGCCGGCATTGCGTGATTGCAGCGGAGGTTGGGATTTCGGGTAGCGTTGAAGTTGGCGATTACGTGGTAATGGGTGGCCAGGTGGGAATTGGTGACCACGCGCGCGTTGAGGAAAGGGCCGTGCTTGGGGGCGGCGCCGCGATTCTGCCAGGCAAGATTGTTCACAAGGGCGAGACCGTCTGGGGTTCGCCGGCCCGGCCCCTCGCGGAGTTCAAGCGGATGTACGCACACCTCTCGCATCTCCCGAGCTTGGCCCAGAAGGTGAAAGAGATCTCCGCGCAACTGTCGGGGCGTGGCACATAGGTTGAATGTCGGGCTGCCATGACGCAGCCCCAGCCCTGCATCCGGGTCGGCAGGCCGATTTCCCGCGCGGTCTGTTTGACATAGTGTCAATTCCTCGGACATCTTCTCCCGTTCTGGTTCCATCTAACCGGTAAGTAGGTCGAGCTACTCTGCCCGATGGGCGCCGCTTTTGTTGGTTCCACGGATCGGGGGAGGAGCTTGGTGAAGAGATCAGAGTGACAATCACAACGCTGGTTCGTTTTTTTCGAAACCGATGGTCGCGCACACTGGCTGTGTGGTGCCTGATATTCATCCAAGCCCAGCTCTTGTGGGTCGCAGAGTTTCATCATCACGAGGAAGATCAGATTGTTTCAGCACGTCGGCTGGTGATGCGGAGGGGCGATGTCACCACACAGCGTGCTGTGGTCAGGCCGCCGTGTGCGGCCTGTCAGATCGGGCGGCAGAATGTAGGGCGCCCGGCGACAGGATTTCCGACTGAACCCCCCGACTCCGTGACTCCTTTCCTCTCTACGTTTTCGCTGCTTGATTTCGGTCCCTCGCGTCTGACTATTATCCCCGCCCGGGCCCCTCCTGTCTTCTGAGGGCCACCGTTGGCCCTTCTTTGGCGAGCGGTAGGATCACCCACACTTCGTAGGCTGAGATTTTGAGGAGCGTTGAGATGAGAACAGTCCGTATTCTTTCCTGCTTGCTTTTTTTCACGCCAGGAATCCTTTGGGCGCAAGCGAGGGATGACACGCAGGAACGGCTGAAAGCCCTCGAAGACCGGATCAATGCGCTGGAAGCCGAGATACGAGCCCTCAAGGCCGGCCAGGCGGCTACTCCCTCGCCGCCGGCTGCCTCCTTGACCTCGGCGCAAGCACCCCAGGCCGCGCCGACAACTATGCCGCAGCCGCAGAGTCCCGCTGGCGTGCCCGGTACACCCTCCGGCCAACTCCCCGTTTACGGCGGAGCTAGCGGCCTGTCCAAGGTTCTTAATCCGGACATCAGCGTGATTGGAGATTTCCTCGGCGCGGTTGGGCGAGACCCGGGGCGTGATGTTCCCACGCTCGAACTGCACGAAGCGGAGGTGGGATTTCAGGCGATTATCGATCCCTACGCGCGAGGTGATTTCTTCCTTTCTTTCGGCCAAGAGGGCGTGGGCCTGGAAGAGGGCTACATAACCTTCACGTCTTTGCCGGGCGGGTTCGTCGCCAAGGTGGGCAAGATGCGTTCTGCCTTCGGGGTGGTCAACACGCTTCACACGCACAATTTGCCCTGGACGGATAGGCCGCTGGTGACGGAGCATCTGGTGGGCGGGGAGGACGGCATCAACGACGCGGGTGTTTCGGTCAGTCGCATCTTGCCGGCGCCGAAAGGCCTTTTCCTGGAAGCGACCGCCCAGGTCTTCCGGGGAGACTCGAGCGACGTCTTCCGCGCGATGCAGCGGGGTGATGTCAGTCTGGTCGGGCGCCTGCGCACCTACCGCGATATCACCGAATCCACCAATCTCGATCTTGGCTTCTCCTACGCGCGCGGTCACAACGATGTGGGCACGGCGTTTATCACTCAACTTTACGGGCTGGATGCCACTTTCCGCTGGAAGCCGCTGCGGCGAGCCATTTATCACAATTTCCTCGGTCGGGCCGAACTGGTCTGGAGCCGCCGCCAGCAGGAGCTCTCGATCCAGCGCGCGTTTGGATTCTATACTTCGGCCGACTATCGGCTCTCCCGGCGATGGACCGTCGGGGGACGCTACGATCGGTCCGACCGGGCGCGTAACGAGCTGCTGACCGACAGCGGCTTTGCCCCTGTGATTACCTACTGGCCCAGCGAGTTCAGCCAGATCCGGGGGCAGTACCGGTTCACGCGCTACGCCGACGGCCGGTCCGGCAACGATCTGCTATTTCAATTCCTGTTCGTCCTCGGGGCGCACGGCGCCCATCCCTTCTAGGAGTGCTTATGTCTCGAAGATCCAGTTCACTTCGCGTCGCCGGTTCGGCTTTTGCCCTTGCGTTGGTCTTGGGCGTGGTTGCTCCTGTGCCGGCGCGCGCTGCCTCAAAACTGAAGATTGTCACTTCCACGACGGACCTGGCGGAATTTGCTGCGGAAGTCGGGGGCGACCGGGTAGAGGTG
>JALHUF010000582.1 GCA_022866195.1 Terriglobia bacterium | reverse complement strand
CTAAAGTCGCCGCCAAAGTCCTGACTGACCCGGGCGATGGAAGCCACATCGGGCCACCCGGTCGCGGCCACAAATTCCCCGGAGTAAAACGTGAGCAACCCGCGCGCCATGCCTTCGTTGGCGACGTTCAGGCGAGCGTAACGGACCTCCCCGCCCAGCTTCAGATTGTGCCGCCCGTGGATGATGCTGATGTTGTCGGCCCCGGACCAAACCGTATCCGCCCGCGCGCTGGGCACGCTCGGGTCGGCCCCCAGCGTCGCGTACGGAGCGAACTCGGTGAAGATGCCTCCCACATGCAGACTGGGTAGCCCCAGGCCGGCCGGAACGTTATAGAGGCCAAGCGCGGCCGGGTCAACCGTGCGGTCCAGGGCGCGCGTCTGCAAGCGGAAGCGATTCCACCCCAAACGGAACTCGTTGGTCATCCGCGGGGTAATCTGGTGCACGTAGTTGTAACTGAAGTTTTGATTCAGCCCCGTGACCGAGGTGCCACTGCCGGGATAAGTCTCCGTTGCCGGAACGGCTCCCCCCTGCGTCTGGTTAATCCATTGCATGTTGTGCTTGAAGCTCATACTGACGCGGTCGCTCTTGCGCCAGTCCACGCGCCCCAGAAGATTGTCCGTCGAAGTCTTGTTCGCGGATTCCCCGGCAAAGAATCCGGTGTCATAGGGATCGATATCGGCGGTCGTGCTCGTGATGTAGGGGCGGGGATAGAGGCTGTAAAGGTTGTAGGCAGTGGGGTAAACCCAGGAGGCATCGCGCACGTACAGCTCTGGCACATGTTCGAAGACAGGCCGGGGGTTCGACACGCGAAAACCTTCCCAGTTGAAGAAGCCAAACACTTTGTCTTTCTTCAACGCCCCGCCCGCATTGGCGCCAAATTGAATCTGATTCACTTTGGGCAGGTGGCGCTCGTACAGTGTGGCCACAACGGGGTCGTCGGTCGGCACGGGATAGCCGCCCCCGAGCTCATTTATGAGCATCACCTCGCGGTTGTACTGGTCGAAGGTGCCGCCGTTATACACGGAGAAGAAGTTGCGCGAGCTGATGGCGGAGTTGCGGCCGAAGCCGAACAGCGTGCCATGAAAGACGTTGGAGCCGGTGCGGCTGATGGTGTTGATCTGCGCGCCGCCGCTGCGGCCGTATTCCGCCGCTGAGCCGCTGGTCTGTACGCGGAATTCCTGCATCGCCTCCACAATCTGGAAGGGCAGGGACTGGTTGATGGTGTAGTCGTTGTTGTCCACGCCGTCGAGCAGGAAGTTGTTCATATTGGCGCGCACGCCGTTCACCACCATCGACGCTCCTTCCAGCGCCGAGCCCTGCTCGACGGGATAGGTGCCGGGAACCAGCAGCGCCAAATCCAGGAAGTCCCGCCCTGCCAGGGGCAGCGTGCGCACCGTGCGGCTATCGATGACTCCTCCCGCCGTGGTGCTCACCAAGTCCAGCGATACGCTCGGCGCCCGAGTGGGTCTGGCCGTGGGCGCGGGCGGTTTCACCGCCACGGGTGGCGGGACGGGTGGGGTCGGGGGAGCCACCGGCGGTTTGCCGGGCTCGACCGGCGGCGGTGGAGGAGGCGCAGCCACGGGCTGCAATATGAAAGGCGGCAACACCAATTTGTTGTCGCCCACGCTCACCTCCAGGTCCTGGCGGATGTCGGTGGCAAAGCCGGACTTCTCCACCGAGAGCATGTAGCCTTCCGCCGGGGGGACGGCGGTGAACGTATAAGTCCCGTTGTCGTCGGTCTGCTGACTCTGCGAGTAACCGATCCCGGCATTGATCAGCCGGGCCGTGGCGCCCGCGACCGGCCCACCCGCCTGGTCATAGACCGTACCTGTCACCAAGGCGTTTTGCGTGGCGGCCCACAGGGACGCACCAGCCAGCAAGATTCCAAGAGTAAACAAGAGACTCAGGCGACGCGCATTGCGTTTCATGGGAAGATTCCCCTCCGCTCCCAGCGTTTCAGGAACAGCGTTTCCGCTCATACTAAATCGCGAACCAGGCGATGTCAAGCCATACTTCGTAGAATCATTAAAGAGCAGTAGGATTGGCACCTGTTTTGATCGGCGTTTCTGGGGAAAAGATGAGCGGAATCTACGGCGCACCCACGGCTTCGGAGTAAAGTGCCAAAATCTTAGGGGAGACATATTTTTTCTGCGGGGGCTGGAACTGCCCCGCACGTTGCTTCAACGCGTGAAAATCGGCCACGGCGAGCTCCTTTTGCTGGCTATCCGTCTCGCCAGAAAGGAAGTAGCGGGTGCTGTGGGCGGCGCCGCGGAAGAAATAAGCGAGGGCTTGCTTCTGGCCGTTGTTGCTGAGGTAGTCGGAAAGGCTGCGCTCGGCGTCCTCGAGGTTCCCCTGGAAATAGGCCTGAAGGCCGGCACGTAATGTCTGCTCGCTGGCGACGGGCGTGGGAGTCTCCGGACGGGGCGCCGTCTCGGACCGCGACAGGGTCGGCTTGACCGGGGGCTTGGAGACCGCGACCTCCTTCTTTTCTGGCGTCGGACGCGGCGGTGGAGGCTGGCTGATCTGCCGGAGGCGTTGGATGTATGTCTGCGCCGCCGCGGCGTTGGGCCCGCCCGCCTGAACGACCTTCTCGAAGTTGGTGAGGGCGTCTACGTTGTTGCCCGCGTTCATGAGCCGCACGCCATCGTCGAAGAGCCTGTTCGTTTCCGTAGCCGCAGCCTGCTTGCGAAGTTCCGCCTGCACTTGCGCTAGGTAATTGCGGGCTTGCGCAGCCTTCGGGCCTCCTCCTTGCGCCACCTGACTCAAACGCGATTGGGCCTCGGCGTACCTTTTCTCGTTAAACGCCCTGACGCCTTCCTGGAACAGGCGTTCTTCGTTCTCCCGAGCATCGATTTGTTTCAGGAAGCGGCTGACATCGCTCCGATGCTTTGGGTTCTTCAATGCGACTTTGGCCGCCGCCTCGAACTTCTGCTTCGCGTTGCCGTAGTCGCCTTGGTTGAAGAACTGCACGCCCTCGTTGAAGAGGTTCTCTTCCATGGTAATCAGGCGCTTGACTTGGCTGCACGCCATGTTCATGTACATCTTGGTTTGCTTGTAGCCCGGCTCGAGCTGTTGCAGGAGCTCGCAGGCCCCTTCCATATCGGGCTTGTTGAACAGCTCAATTGCCTGCTGGTAACGTTGCTCCACGTCCTGCGCGGCGGCTGGCAGAAGGCCGAGCGCGAGAAAGCCTGCCAGAAAGCACACGCCGGTCGCGCGGCGCAGGCTAATACTTGGAGACCAGGTCGTTGACCATATCATTGACGTTCACCTCAGAGACCGTGCAGTCCACCTGAGCAATCTTCCCGGATTCCACGACGGCGGTTACTTTCTTTACGGCTTGGTCCTTCCTTAGTTCAATCACGTACTCACCCGGCGGAAGTTCCAGCCGCATCGGTGTAGTACCTGTCAGATTCACGCTCTGGCCTTCCTTCGTCTGCACGCTGACAATCTCTGCCCAGGGAGTGGCGACAAGCTGCG
>JALHUF010000581.1 GCA_022866195.1 Terriglobia bacterium | reverse complement strand
CACGCCCGCGTGGCCTGCGTCGAGTGCCACATCGGCCCGGGCGCACCCTGGTTTGTGCGCTCGAAACTGTCCGGAAGCTATCAGGTGCTGGCCGTCACCTTCAACCTTTACCCGCGGCCTATTCCCACGCCAGTCCGCAACCTGCGCCCGGCGCGGGAAACCTGCGAGGAATGTCATTGGCCCGAGAAATTCTCGGGCGACAAGTTCGTGGTGAAGACCAAGTCCGGCGACGACGAGAAGAATAGCCCGGTCAAGACCGTCCTGCTGTTGCACATTGGCGGGCGCACCCTGAGCAATTCCCTGGTGGGCATCCATGGCCGGCACTTGGATGTGGTGACCTACGTGGCCGCGGATGAGAAGCGCCAAACGATCCCTTGGGTGAGTTACCGCAAGGAAGACGGCTCCGTCACCGAGTTCGTTTCGACCGAGGCGCCACCCAAGCCGGAACAACTGGCGCGAGGCGAACGGCGTCTCATGGATTGTATGGATTGTCACAACCGTCCCACCCACACCTTTGACATGCCGGAAGGCGCCGTCAATCGCGCCATGGCGGCGGGCCGCATCAGCCCTTCCTTACCCTTTGTTCACAAAGTCGCCGGCGAGCTTTTGCGGCGGCCGTATCCCAGCAAACGGGCGGCGCAGACGGAGCTGCCCGAGGCCCTGCGACAGTACTACCGCACACATTACTTCTCCGTTTACAATAGCCAGCGGGCGCAGATTGAACAGGCCGCCGAGAGCCTGCTTGAGATTTATAACGGGAACATCTTTCCGGAGATGAACGTGACCTGGGGCACCTATCCTAATAACTTGGGCCATCAGGATTTTCCTGGCTGCTTCCGCTGCCACGATGGCAACCACAAATCCAAAGACGGCCGGGAGATTACGCAGGACTGCAATGCTTGCCACAATCTCCTGGCCATGGAAGACCCCGATCCCAAGATTCTGCGCGAGCTTGCGGGGGGAAGCTGACCAACGTAGCGCAGGGGGCTCCGGCGAGGTCAGGCAAGATGGCCGGGCGCCATGCGGATATGGGGAATTTTGGGGTTACACTTAGTGCAGGAGGGAATTTCATGAAGCTGCTCAAGCTTTTTGTCGCGGCGGCCCTCGTTAGTGGAATCCTGCTGACCGTGGCCAACGCCAAGCCCGACTATGCGAAGAAAGAAAACAAGAAGTGCGTGGATTGCCACGAGGGCGGGAATCCCAAGAAGTTCACGTCCATGGGGCAATACTACAAAGACCACAACCACTCGCTGGAAGGCTATAAGGCTCCGGAGAAGAAGTAGTCCGGGCAAGCCAGCGGGCTCAACCCTCAGCAGAGGACCAGGCGCGAACGCCGTCGCGCCCGCCCTCGCTGCTCCGCGGTAGATCATGGGCAGCGACGCAGGTTCAGCGGTCGCGCCCGGCCGGGACCCAGAGGGGCCCCGGTCCCGCCCCACCGGAGGCGAATGATGGCTACGGCTGACCCTCCTCAAAGCGCAGGTTTCCGCCCCGGCCGCCGGTGGATCAACCTGCTCCTGGGCAGTGGGGTGGTGGCTTCCATCGCCTCGTTCATTTATCCCGCGATTCGATACATCATTCCGCCGGTGGTCGGGGAATCCCCCAGCCGCTCCGTGGTGGCGGCCAAAGTCGCGGAGCTCAAGCGCAACACCGGCAAGATTTTCAAATTCGGTTCCCGGCCCGCCCTGCTGGTCCGCACCGCGGACGGCGAATTCAAGGCCTATTCGGCGGTCTGCACGCACTTGAACTGCACCGTGCAGTACCGGGAAGACCTTCGCCAGATCTGGTGCGCGTGCCACAACGGGCTTTACGATCTGGAGGGTCGCAACGTGAGCGGGCCTCCGCCTCGCCCCCTGGAAACATTCAAGGTCAACGTGCAGGGTGAGGACGTCGTGGTCACACGCAGCGCTTAGCCATGGCCAGCCTCTATCGCCAAATCTTGAACTGGCTCGACGAACGCTTTGGTGCCGGCGCGGTGGAGGACTTCCTGCGCCACAAGACGGTCCCCATTCACCGTCATACCATCTGGTACTACTTCGGGGGCATGACCTTGTTCCTGTTCGTCATCCAGGTGCTGACGGGCATCCTCCTGCTTCTTTACTACCGGCCCACCCCCGACGACGCCTTCGAAAGCGTGCAGCACATCATGACCCAGGTGCGTTTTGGCTGGCTCATCCGCTCCGTGCACAGTTGGTCAGCCAACCTGATGATCTTCACGGCTTTCGTCCACATGTTCAGCGTCTATTTCCTGAAGGGTTATCGCAAGCCGCGCGAGCTGACCTGGATTACGGGCATGCTGCTGTTCTTTGTTCTGCTCGGCTTTGGCTTCAGCGGCTATCTCCTCCCCTGGAACACCCTGGCGTTCTTTGCCACCAAGGTAGGGACGGAGATGGCGGGCGCCATTCCGGTTCTCGGTAAGTGGCTTCTCGTCTTTCTTCGCGGCGGCGAGGAGGTGACCGGAGCGACACTTACCCGCTTCTTTGGGTTCCACGTGGCCGTGTTGCCGGGGCTGGCGACGGTCCTGCTGGCGATGCACCTGCTGCTTGTACAGCACCTGGGCATGAGCGTCCCGCCCGGCGTTGAGCGGGCTACCGCCGAGGGACGGGCCACTGCCCGCGTGATGCCCTTCTTTCCCAACTTCCTCCTGCGCGACATTATCGGCTGGTACGTGGCGCTGGGAGTGCTGGGGGCGCTGGCAGCGATCTTTCCCTGGGAACTCGGCACCAAGGCGGACCTCTTTGCTCCGGCTCCCGCCGGCATTCGGCCGGAATGGTATTTCCTCTTCATGTTTCAGACGCTTAAGCTGCTGCCCGCGAGAATCTTTTTCCTGGAAGGGGAGCTTGTGGGGCTCCTGGGATTCAGCCTGGCAGCGGCGATTTGGGTAGTGGTTCCGTTTCTGGATTACCGCGCCGGATTCGGGCGCGTGACGCGTTTCTTTACCGGCTTAGGGATTTTTGCGCTGGGATTCATCGTGGCAATGTCCTTCCTGGCGCTGTGGTAGAAGCCTCTAGCGGCGCTCGATGAGCGCCGAAGGAGAACGGCGGTCCCCGCTCGCCTTGGAGCACGGCGCCAGGCACCGCTCCCGATGCGAGTTCAAGACGCGCAGGTATTGATGAAGATCACGGCCACAGCCGTCGCGCTTTTCCTTTGGGCTCTAGGCTCAGCCTTCGCCGTCTCGCCGCAGGATTCCTGCGTCACCTGCCACTCCGCGCTCGAAGGGAAACAGGCCGAGCCTGCCAGGCTTTTCGCTGCCGACGTGCATCGGCAGGTCGGCCTGGGGTGCGCGGACTGCCACGGCGGTGATCCGAAAGACGAATCCATGAACGCCATGAGCCGCGCCAAGGGTTTTCGCGGCGCGCCGAAGAAAGCCCAGGTCCCCGAGTTCTGCGCGCGTTGCCACGCGGACATCGCTTACATGCGCCGCTTCAATCCCAAGCTGCGCGTGGATCAGCTGAGCCAGTACCTCACCAGCGTCCACGGCAAGCGTCTGAAACAAGGAGACACGAAGGTGGCGGCGTGCGTGGACTGTCACGGCGTGCACAACATGCTGCCGGCCTCGGACACGCGCTCGCCCGTGCATCCCACGAACGTGGCTTCGACCTGCGCGCGCTGCCACGCCGACGCCGAACACATGAAGGGCTATAAAACTCCCACCGATCAGGTGGCGCGTTACCTGAAGAGCGTCCACGCGGAAATGCTGGCCCAGGGTGATACCGCCGCGCCCACCTGCTCCACCTGCCACGGCAACCACGGCGCTACGCCGCCGGGCGTCACCTCGGTCGCGAATGTTTGCGGTACCTGCCACGTGTTTTTCGAGCAGCTTTTTGTGAAGAGTCCCCACCAGGCCGCCTTTGCCAGGATGGGGCTGCCCGGCTGCGTCGAGTGCCATTCCAACCACGAAATCGTCAAGCCTGCCGACGATTGGGTGGGGGTGGGCGCCAAGGCGGTCTGCGTCAACTGCCACGCGGTGGGAGACAAGGGCTACGCGGCGGCCCAGAAAATGGCCGGCGATCTGGCGAGGCTCAAGACGTTCCTGGGTCGGGCCGAAGAGATTCTTGGGACTGCGGAGCGCTCCGGCATGGGGGTCTCAGGTCCGAAAGTCGAACTGACCAACGCGCATGAGGCGCTGGTGAAGGCCCGCGTCAATGTGCACAGCTTTAATGAGCCGGAAGTTCGGAAGCTCACTGAGCAGGGTGTGGATATAGCCCAGAAGGCCTACCAGGCGGGGGTGGTAGCCCTGCGCGAGCGCGACGTACGGCGCAAAGGCCTGGGCATCTCCCTGATCTTCATTGTCCTGGCAGTCAGCGGACTCTATCTGAAAATCCGCCAGATCGAATCTGGTTCGCGCACTTGAGCGACCGCCGCTCACCCAGGCCACGCCGGCCGCCGCACAGCCCGAAATCCCATCACATCATTGCTGGTGCCGTTCCAACTATTCGGAACTGTCCCCGTGAGCCGCCATCGCGGCCAATTTGCAGTAGTGTCGGCATTGGCGCCTCGGCCCACTAAGTTGGAACGGCACTAGTAGACAGAGGTTTTCGTGCACGACCCATCGCCATAGCGGGCAAATTTCCTGCCGTTGACGATAAGGTCTGAACCCGACCTGCGGTACTCGTGTCGTTCCGTTTGGCCGTTCGGATAGGTGACGATGATGACCCCCTGACTTTCGTCGCCTTCCGCCGTCCATTGAGCGCTTTGACCACCTTCACCGTAGACAGTGCCCGCGGCTCCAGAGCTGTAAGTCCCGCTTTGACTGCTGAACCTGCCGTCGCTGCACATATTGATGTACCGCTCACTCGAGCCATAGCTGGAAGCGCTGATGTAGTAATACTGACCGGCCAGGAACTCCGGGGCCGGCGCGGCCTGCGGCTGGGCGAAGGAGAAAGTGGAAGCAAGAGCATCCACCCGAGGCTTCAGCCCGGCATACTTCTCCTCCGTGGTCAGCCCTAAGATGACCACGGCATCGCCGAAGGGGCTGGCGACGCCTACGGCGCGCGCCCGAATCCTGGCTCCGTCCTGCGCTATGCCTGCCATTTCGCCTGCTAAGCCCTGGTTGCCCCCGGCGGAGAAGTTCTCGGGTTGCGTCGTGGGCGTCAACCGAAGACCCTCTTCCTGCATCCCCTCCTGGTAACCCTCCGCCAGCGTCTGGAGATTGGTCCGGCGCAGGAAGCGGATGATCATCAAGCCCGCCTCGGCGTCCGAACCGAGCAGTAACGCGCCGCTGCGTTCCCCAACCTTCCAGTCTCCCGGGGTGAGGAAGCTCAGTCCCCACTTTTCGTAGTTGAAGCGACGGCCTTGCGCCGCGCCGGACGGCCCGCGTGCGCCGGCGGCCCGCGCAGTTGCGGGGCGCTGCGCGGAGCGAGTCGCCGCAGCGGAAGGTCGCGCCGCGCGCTGCGCGCCGCCCGCCGATCGCAGCGCAGCGAGGAGTTGCTCTGTGGCGCCCTTGGCCTTCAGTCTGGTGGCCACCGCCGGCGTGAGGGTGAAGGAGACACCGCGCTCTTCAACCAGGTCAACCAAGCGGCGCGGAGGGACCCCGGCCTCAAGAAGTTCAACCACCTCCGATTCCGCCAACGCCCGCTTGCCGCCCGCGGGTCGCGCCGCTGGTGCCGGCGGCGCAGGCTCGCCGCTTTCAGCAGACTCCTGGGGGGGAGGTGCTGGGCCTTCGGCACT
>JALHUF010000580.1 GCA_022866195.1 Terriglobia bacterium | reverse complement strand
TGAAAGGCCCCGTGTTGCGCCAACACCTATAATCGCTGTATTGATGGTGTGAGTGGTACTCAGGGGGATGCCTAGCGTAGAGGCCAGTTGGATTGTGAGGGCGGCGCCCGTCTCGGCGCAGAAGCCTTGCACGGGTTGGAGCTTGGTCAGGCGCAAGCCCATCGTCCGAACGATCCGCCAGCCACCCACTGCCGTACCCAGCCCCATGGTCAGAGCGCAGACCAGGATCACCCAACTGGGTATGGCAAATTTTGGAATCCATTCGCCCAGAAAGAGGGTCAAAGTGAATACACCGATGAACTTCTGGCCGTCGTTGTTGCCGTGACTGAAGGCCATGAAGGCCGCCGAGAGGATCTGCAATCGGCCGAAGATGCGCCGGACGAGCTCAGGCCGAGCATGAAAGAAGAAACGATAAATGGCCACCATCAAGAGCAACCCGCCACCAAAGCCCAGGAAGGTCGAGAAGCCCAGACCGACAAGGGTCTTCCGCCATCCTTCCCACAAGACGGCTTCCCAACCCGCTGTAGCCACGGCGGCACCACTCAAGCCCGCGATCAGCCCGTGGCTCTCGCTCGTCGGCAACCCCCGCCACCATGCCAGGGTGCTCCAGACTACAATCGCGATCATTGCCGTGGCGATGGTGCGCAGGTTGATGATCTCAGCCTGGACAATCCCTTTCCCGATCGTCTGCGCGACGGCTTGGCCGGCAAAGGCCCCCGCCACGTTGAGCCCCGTCGCCAGCAGGAGCGCCGTGTAGGGCCGCAGCACTCGCGTGGAGACAACCGTGGCGATGGCATTAGGTGCATCCGTCCAGCCGTTGACGAATTCGGCGGCCAGAACGAGCAACAGCACGATCAGCGTTGATATTTCAATTCCCGACATAGAAGAAGCATCCCCTCCTCGGCATCTGCTCCGGTCCGTTCGAAACAATTCGCAGGCTGCCTGCACCGCCGTCAGGGAGGCGGGACGGCGGGCCTCGGTTGTCTCCGGCCGGGATGAGCAAGATCTTCAGGCGGCTTTCAAGACCACGGCTTCCAGCACGTCACCGACGTCCTCGCACTTATCCGTGGTGGCTTCCAGGACCTCGTAGATTTCCTTCCACTTGATGATCTCGATCGGGTCAATGGAGTGCTCGAAAAGCCGCGCGACGCATTCACCCTTGATGCGGTCAGCTTCCTCCTCGATCTGGGAGATCTGTTCGCAGTACTCGAGGATGTGGTCCGGTTTGCCGAGCTGGGAGACGGCCTTGAGGATAATCTCTGTGCCGTGCGCGATCACCTTGGAGAGCTGCCGGGCGCCCGGCGTCACGGCGGTGACCTTGTAAATCACCAGGCGGCTGGCCGCCGCATCCACCAGGTCGAGCACGTCATCGAGCGCCGAACCCAGGGCGTGGATGTCCTCCCGGTCGAAAGGCGTGATGAACGTCTGGTTGAGCTTCATCATCAGCTCGTGCGTGAGCTGGTCGCCTTTGTGCTCTACAAACTTGATCTCGGCTACGTGCTTCTCAACGTCCTGGAAGTTCTCGAAAAGGGCCACCAGCATCTGCGCGGCCTTGTGGATGTTCTCCGCTTGCGCGCGGAAAAGGTCGTAGAACTTCTCGTCGCGCGGTATGAGTTGCACATTTGCTCCTCTGTGGGATTTCTAAAGCTTATTGTCTCCGAACTTGGCCGCCGACGCAAGGGCCTCAACCAAGGCCAAGCTTCAGAAGGCTGAAGAGACGCATTAACAGTTACCACTCGGATCCCGGTATCTTTCTATCTATTTGACGTTAATGGGGTTATTTCAACGCCGACGTTGTGTCCGATGGCCTGTGAAGATTTGGTTCGCCAGAGAGGCACGACATTCCGTCATTTCCTGCTGCATTCCAGCGTTGTTCCCCGGGGCCATGCAAGGGGAAGTCTGTCCTGGCTCCCTTCTAACTAACAACCCAGCGAAGGGGATTGCCGGGCGCACCGGACCCCTGGAATTTAATGCGCCGATCGGAAGTGCGCCTGAGGGCCTCCTTCTTCCCATTCACACGCAGGGTCTTAAAGCGTTCCTGCTCCTCGGGCGGCAACCCTAAGCTGATGGTCCATTGGCCTGCGACTTTCGGCTCATACCAACCTTCGTATCGGTCGGCAGTCTTGACGACACCCACCAGAGGCGATTGAAACCGGTAGCTCTCGAGGGGCAGCGCGGGCGCCAGCAGAACGCCTTCTTCAGTGAACTCAATGCCGAGGAGCTTCGTGGCGCTATACAAAGGCCAGGCATGAGGGTGCATATTCATGACCGGGAAATCCGTCCAGCCGAAGCCTAATCCGGCTGGCGGCTGCCCGGGTTTCGCTTCCTTCAGCAGCGCCTCGTCAAACATTGTTTGGCCAGGAAACTTGGAGAGCACCGAGTTGTAAGTGTCAGGGCCGCTCCAGATACCGTACCAGATCTCCGGATAGGCCTCTGCATGCCGTGCCAGGGAATTCTTCTTCCATTCGTCCCAGGCCATCTTGCCGTCCACCTTGGCCAGCGCCCAGATCAAGGTGCCGGTGATGGAGGGCCAGACACCGCCGTTTGCTGCCTCCCCCGGCTTGGAAATCATCATCTTGATCCCCTGGTTTATAAGCATGGCGCCGATGGGCGAAGGTCGGCGAACCAACTCGTCAACGGCTTGGACGAGTGTTTGTGCCTGCTCCGGACTTGCCGCGCCGCCGAGCACGGCCCAGGGCTGTGGTTCTAGCCAAAGCCGGTCCTCACCTACCCAGCCCAGTTGGGGAGTTAGCCACGCTCGTCGGAACCAGCGTCCCGTCCATTGCGCGCGCACGGCTTTTCGTTGAGCCTCGGCAAACCGGCTTGCTTCCGCTGCCATTTCCCGGTCGCCAACGTAGGTCAGCATGCGTGCATAGAGGTCGAGAACGTACGTGGCCATCGCCGCGTTGAGCATGCTTTCGGCGACGCGGTGGACTTCATCGTACTGAGCCGGTGGAACGTGGCCCACCACCACGGTATCGTTCCAATCGCCGTTGGAAAGGCGCAGCAGGCCATGCTCGCCGGTGCCCGTGACGTCAACCAGATGCCGGAAGCAGCGGTGCAGGAGGTTGCGGGCAGTCTCCTTGCCGGCCGTGGGGCCGTAAAGCGGGTAGGTGGGAAGCGCCTCCTCCAGGAAACCAGAATCGCGCGTTGCCAGAACATATTCGCTGGCCAGCCAGAGGAGCCACAGCTCCAGGTCACTGGGGCGGAAGATGACGGGCATGATCATGCCTTGCCCTACGATCCCGTAGGGTATCGTGCCGTCGGGCTGCACCTCTTTGAGCGTATAGCGAAGGATTTCCTTCACTCGTTCGGGATGGCTGAAGAGGAAAGGCATGGCGTGTTGGAGAGGGTCGCGCGCCGCGCCTTGAAATCCCATGATGTATTGATAGACGTGGCCCTGCGACAGGATGTGTTCGCGGAAAAAGCTGTCATAGGTCGAGGCGCTGCGCAGGTAATAGTTGTGCCACGTCAGTTCGCGCTCCACCCAGGGCTCGCCGGGCACGGACAGACGAAGGCCGTCGTCCTTCCAGCGGCGGCTGGAGCGCGACCAGAGCGAGGGCAAATCCTTCCTGTATTTGGTCAGAAGACCCTCGACCTGAAATCCTTCCGGCAAGTAGCCGTAGGCAAAGTAAAGAGTGCGCTTTTCACCCGATGTAAGCCTCAGCCGGCGCTCAAGCAGCAGGGCACTTTCGCTGCCCGACGCGTTGAGGTTGCCGTCCAAAGGCTTTTGCATGCCCGCAGGCTGCAACGGCCCGCCGGCGCCGAAGAAGGCCTTGCCGTCGGTTGCCACGCTGTCGGCGGGGGCGTCGAGGGAGACCAGGAAGGTGAGTGGCGGCGCCAAGTCCTCAAAGGCTGCCTCCTTTACCGGGGGAGGCTGCGGGGTGCCGAAAAAGGTTTTCGGGTTGGCGGTGAGATACTGCTCGACCTGCGCCCAGACTTTTTCATCTTCGGGTGTCCTTCCTAGAAACTGCTTTGTCTCCAGCAATCCGACTCCACCCTGAAGGGCCTGAAAACTGTGGGCGAAGCGTTCCGCGAGGCTGTGCCGCACTGCTGCGGCTTTTCTCATATTCAGTTGAAGAGCCGCGATCAGCAGTGCCCGGTACGAAAACTGGTAAACCTGGCAGCCCCAGTATTCCACCCAACGCAGGTCGGCTGGTGCAGGGCCGCTGTTGGTCAGCGTGACCTGGGAGATCAGCAAGGGGTCGTCGCCAAAGGGGGCGAAAATCACCTGATCGATGCTGTACGGGCCCGCCGCCACCGTCTTCTGGAAGTATCCCATGCCGAAAACCCGTTCGAACCTGTCGGCGTTGCCGGGGTAGTAGGTGGAGAGCAGAAGCTGGCCATCGGTGAGATAACCCAGCCCGGCCCCGTAGAGGTTCTGTTCAGGGAAGTAGTCGTTGAGGAATTTGGGGCTGCCTTCATCCTGCCGAACCTGAACATAGCCGTAGTTAGAAACGGCAGCCACCAGTCTATCGTTGCCCACCTGATGCGTCTGGTCAGTCGGCGACCGCCAGACAGTATTCACGGGCGTTTTGGCCTTGGGGTCTGTCAATTGGTTGCAGGTGTATCGGTAAGCCGGCAAGCCGTGCTGGTCCTCGATCCATTCGCCGAAGTATCCGGAGCCATATGCTTTCCTTGCTGTCTTGCCCTTCGGTGCGTCTTGGTGGCTCAGCGTTCCGGTGAAACCCAAGGAAGGGGTGCCGCTGGCGGCCGTTAGCCCCAGAAGTGTTAGGAATTGACGACGATCGAACATGGCATCCTGCTCTCCCCGGCTGAATTTCCGGGCCCAAGGGCGTTATCGAAAGGCGCCGACCGGAGCCTGGCTTGGCGGCCGAGTGCCGCGAGCTGTCGCTAAGGCCTGGCCGCGGCATGAATGCTAACTCTAATGCAGAGGCTTTTCGAGGGACATCGTGTCTGGCCCATTGGCTTGCGGGATTCAGTGCGTGCTCTCAAGCCCGGCACGTCATCTCGGCGGGCGGAGCGAGAACACTCGCCGCTTGCGGATACCAGGGGCAATGGTAACATCACCCCGACGAATTCCGGGAGGGCCTGACAACACGAGGTTGACCAACGGCTTTCAGGGGCGATTCGTCTAGGGAGGGAATGATGCGGCCGACGACGACCGTCATGGCAGGCTTGTTCTTCATCTTTCTGTCGTCCGTTGCTTTCGGGCAAGGCGCGCCAATCCTGGGGGCCAAGGTCTATGGCCCGGTCCGTGACCCGAGAGAGCTGGTGGAGTTCGCAAAATCTCTGGGCTTCAACACGCTGTTCGTCGGTGATGAACTGGCCACATCGATTTCATTTCGCGAGCAGTGCCGCGCGGCTGGTCTGAAGTATTTCCTCATCATTCGTACGTTCAACGATCCGGAGGCGGCGAAGCAGGACGCGAGCCTGGTGAGCATCGATCGTGAGGGCCGGCCGGCGCGGCGCGAGGGCGACGTGATGATCTGCCCCTCGCGGCAAGATTTCCGCCGCGCCAAGATGGACCAGATCCGGGCTGCCCTCCAGCGCCTGAAGCCCGACGGTGTGACGCTCGACTATTTCCGCTTCTTCATTTACTGGGAGGGCGTGGACCCGCAAAAAGGCCCGGTGAATTTCCCCGCCTTTTGCTTTGATCGAAGTTGTCTCGAAGATTTCTTGAGGTCCACTCGCCTTGAACTCCGTCATCGAACCGTCGCTGAAGCCCCCGACGCCAATCGTGAACTCATCGAGGAAATCTGGAGCAAGCATCGCGACGCGTGGTACCAGTGGCGGGTAAAGCGTATCGCGGAAAATGCCCGTGAACTCACGGGATCCATCCGCCAGGAATTTCCCGGTCTGCCGATTGTCTTGCACGCTGTGCCTTGGACGCGGGACGAGTTCAATGGAGCGCGCCAGAAAATCGTCGGCCAGGACTTCCGCCTTCTGGCGCCGTTCTTTGACTATGTTTCTCCGATGGCCTATTCCGCGCTTACCCACCGCGGGCCGGGGTGGGTGGAAAAGCTCGACCGCGCACTACTTACCGAAGTGCCGGCCGCGAAGCTGCTACCTTCCATCGAGGTCGGCCCCGACAGCCCCCAGTTCCCGCCCATGCCGCCGGCGCATTATGAGAGCGATCTGGAGGCGGCGCGGCAAGCTGAAGCCGGCGTCGTCCTCTACCACTTGGAACTGCTTCTGGACGATGCGGTGAGGCAGGCCATCACCAAGCGCGCCCTGGGCGAGGCCCGTTGACTGCCCTTTAACGGTTGTTGGAACTCAGCGACCGCCCGCTGCAGAAACGGCCGCCAGTCTCGCCATCCCAAACCAAAAAGGGCGGGGAAACCATCCCCGCCCCTTCAACTGCCGCAGGTTTCAAAACCGAAACCTGCGCTACAAACTGTGAACTGTCAACTGTCGACTGTTGACTGTCGACTGTTCTTAATACATCCCGCCGCCCATACCGCCTCCCGGAGGTCCGGCGTGACCCTTCTCTTCCTTTTCCGGGATCTCGCTGACCAGCGCCTCGGTGGTGAGCATGAGCGAAGCGATGGAGGAAGCGTTCTGGAGCGCGCAGCGGGTGACCTTGGTCGGGTCGATCACGCCGGCCTCAACCAAGTCAGCGAAGGTTTCGGTCTCCGCATTGAAACCGAAGTTCGGGTTCGTATTGCCGCGGACTTTCTCGACGACCACGGCGCCTTCCGCACCGGCGTTCTGGGCGATCAGGCGCAGCGGCTCCTCGAGCGCGCGCTTCACGATATTGATGCCGATCTGCTCGTCGCCCACGGCCTTAAGCTTGTCGAGCGCCGGGATGCAGCGCAGCAGGGCCACGCCGCCGCCGGGGACGATGCCTTCCTCGACGGCCGCCTTGGTGGCGTGCATGGCGTCCTCGACGCGAGCTTTCTTCTCCTTCATCTCGGTCTCAGTCGCCGCGCCCACCTTGATCTGGGCCACGCCGCCCACCAGCTTGGCCAGCCGCTCCTGGAGCTTCTCGCGGTCGTAGTCGGAAGTGGTTTCTTCGATCTGGGTGCGGATCTGCTTGACGCGGCCCTCGACTGCGGAGGTTTTGCCAGCACCCTCGATGATCGTGGTGTTGTCCTTGTCCACGGTGATCTTCTTGGCGCGGCCCAGGTCTTCGAGCTTGACGTTCTCGAGCTTGATGCCCAGGTCTTCCGTGATGGCCTTGCCGCCCGTGAGGGTGGCGATATCGTCCAGCATCGCCTTGCGGCGATCACCGAACCCGGGAGCCTTCACCGCGCAGCAGTGCAGGGTGCCGCGCAGCTTGTTCACCACCAGGGTGGCCAGCGCCTCGCCTTCCACTTCCTCCGCCACGATCAGGAGCGGCTTGCCCGCCTTGGCGATCTGCTCGAGCAAGGGCAGGAGGTCCTTCATCGAGCTGATCTTCTTCTCGTGGATGAGGATGTAGGCGTCCTCGACGACGCACTCCATCCGCTCGGGATCGGTGACGAAGTAGGGGGAAAGGTAGCCGCGGTCGAACTGCATGCCCTCGACCACTTCGAGCGAGGTCTCCATGGTCTTGGCTTCCTCGACCGTGATTACGCCATCCTTGCCCACCTTCTTCATGGCCTCGGCGATGATGGTGCCGATGGTCATGTCGTTGTTGGCTGAGACCGAGCCAACTTGCGCGATCATCGAACTCTCTTCGACTTTCTTCGAGAACTTGTCGAGCTCGCCCTTGATGTGCTTCTTCGTGCCGTCTTTCTGGATTTCGTCGTAGCCGCAGACCGTACGCACGGACATCTCGATGCCCCGCTTGATGGCCATGGGGTTGGCACCCGCCGCCACAGTTTTCACCCCCTCGCGGTAGATCGCCTGGGCCAGCACCGTCGCCGTGGTGGTGCCGTCGCCGGCCACGTCCGAGGTCTTCGAGGCCACTTCCCGCACCATCTGCGCGCCCATGTTCTCTAGGGGGTCCTTCAGCTCAATTTCCTTGGCCACGGTCACGCCGTCCTTAGTGATCGTGGGGGAACCAAACTTCTTGTCGAGCACCACGTTGCGGCCCTTGGGGCCCAACGTAATCTTCACGGCGTCCGCCAGTTGATTCACGCCTCGCAGAATCGCCCGGCGGCTTTCCTCGCCATGTACAATCTGTTTTGCATTTGCCATCTTCACTCCCTCCAAGATTTCAGTCTTTGTCCACTGTCCTTTGTCCGTGGTCCGTTGTGCCTGCGGTTATCACCAAAGGCCTTGGCTCTGTTAGTGACTGACCACTGACAACTGACCACCCCGGGTCACGTTACTTCTTGCCGCCCGAGTGGGCTTTAGTCGCTTCGAGCACGCCCAGCACTTCGTCCTCGCGCACGATCAGGTACTCCTGGTCGTCGATCTTGATTTCGGTGCCGGAGTACTTCCCGAACAGGATCCGGTCGCCCTTTTTCACGTCGAGGGGGATGACCTTGCCCTCTTCAGTCTTCTT
>JALHUF010000579.1 GCA_022866195.1 Terriglobia bacterium | reverse complement strand
TGCCCCAGCCCTCGAGTTGGGGTCGGCATTCAAAACCTTCTTAAACGCCTCCTCCGCTGTCCCACTCTGGTTGTTTAACCGGTAGAGACGCCCCAGAACCAGGTAATTCTCCGTTTCGGAAGGTTCCAGGCGGCTCAGGGCCTCGAAGTGCTCAATGGCTTTGCGCAGACTTTCCTTCGCCACCTTGTCGGGTTGGGGGTCACCCAGGTTGCGCCAGTAAAGGTTGGCCAGCAGGCGGTGGGCATCGCTTTGATCAGGATTGATCTTGAGGACGGCTTCGGCATCCCGGACCGCGTCGGCAAGGCGTCCCATGCGCCAGTAGAGTTCCGCCAGCTCGACGCGCAGAAAAAGCGATTCCGGGTCAGCCTCCATCGCTTTCTTGTATTCGGCAATGGCCCGTTCCACGAAGTCGCCACGATTGTTGATGCCCGCTAACTCCTTGTACCGGCGGGCCAGCATGTAGTGGTAGTAAGCCGCAGAGTGGTCTGGCGTCGCTGCGGCACCCTGCGCGCCCGACGCAGCAGGACTAGGGTTCTGGGCGCCCACTATGCCACTTGCCACAAACAAAAAAAGGCTGATTCCAGCCGCAATTTTCTTGGCCAAAGTCTGCATCGTCCCTTTCTGCCCCGCCTAAATTCTTCACGTCATTATGGCATGGGGGCAGGCACCTGTCAAAAGGCGGCTCCGCCTGTCTGTCCCGTGTTTCCGCGCCGGGGCTACCCCTCAGGCCCTGCCAGGCCAAGGCTGGCAGACAGACTTTCTCGCGTGCCCGCGGCATGCACGAGCGCCTCAGGATACTGGTACCTGAATTTCCCGTGATGAGGGGTCCGCGCGAGCGCGCTAGAATGGCCTGCTCGGCGCGGCACCATCAGTCGTCCAGGATGATAAGAGCTGTGGGTTTGGGTCGCGTCAGATTCCTCTTCGCGACTTGGGGCTCGCGGTCACGCGCATTTCACCGCGGCCTTGCCCAGGAATTCGGCGGCGTCGCCCAGTTCTTCCTCGATGCGCAGCAACTGGTTGTACTTGGCCACGCGGTCAGTGCGGCTGGCTGAGCCGGTTTTGATCTGCCCCGTGCCCATGCCCACGGTGAAATCGGCGATGAAGGTGTCTTCGGTTTCGCCCGACCGGTGAGAGACCACCGCCGTGTAGCCGTGTCGGCGCGCCAGCTCGATTGCCGCCACGGTCTCGGTAACGGTTCCGATCTGGTTCAACTTGATGAGGATGGAGTTCGCGACACCTTCCTCGATTCCCCGCTGCAGCCGTTCGGTACTCGTCACAAAGAGGTCGTCGCCGACCAACTGGATCTTGCTTCCGAGTTCCTTCGTCAGGATGCTCCAGCCTTCCCAGTCATCCTGGGCCAAACCGTCCTCAATCGAGATGATGGGATACTGGCGAACCCAGTCGGCGTAGAGCCGGACCATCTCCTCCGCGGACTTCTTCGACTTGTCGGACTTGAAGAAGACATACTCGCCGTCCTGGTACATCTCACTTGCCGCCGGATCGAGCGTCAGACAGATGTCGTGCCCTGGCGAATAGCCTGCCTTCTCGATGGCCTCCAGGATCAACTCCACGGCCTCGACGTTGGACTTCAAGGCCGGTGCAAAGCCGCCCTCGTCGCCCACGGAAGTGTTATAGCCTTGGTCTTTGAGGACCTTCTTCAGCGTGTGGAAAGTTTCCACGCCCATGCGCAGCGCCTGCGAAAAGCTCTCCGCGCCCACAGGCATAATCATGAACTCCTGAAAATCGACGGTGTTGTCGGCGTGGACGCCGCCGTTCAGGATATTCATCATGGGCACGGGCAGCCGGCGCGCCGAGACCCCGCCGAGATAGCGATAGAGGGGCAGGTGCGCCGAGCGCGCAGCCGCGCGGCACACGGCCATGGAGACGGCGAGGATGGCGTTGGCCCCCAGGTTACCCTTGTTCGGTGTGCCATCCACCACGATCATCCGCGTGTCGATTTGCGACTGCTCGCTGGCGTCGCGCCCGCCGAGTTCCCGGGCGATGACCGTATTGATGTTCTCGGCGGCCTGCAAGACCCCTTTGCCCAGGTAGCGACGCTTGTCGCCGTCGCGCAACTCGAGTGCCTCGTGCTCACCCGTCGAGGCCCCCGAGGGCACGGCGGCACGCCCAAATGCGCCATCCCGCAGGTGCACGTCTGCTTCGACCGTGGGATTGCCCCGCGAATCCAGAATCTCGCGTCCTACAATCAGATCAATTTCAGCCATAAGAACGACTCCACCATGAGATTTTGAAAGCACAGATTCTATCATACTGGCTCGCCTCTGCCGGGGGAGCAAGCGCCGCCAGCGCTCGCGCCCTTGACACCTCTGCGGTTGCATTCCGCAGGTGGGAGAGGATAATTGGGTCATCCCTCAACAATCGGCCGGGCGGCGGATTGCTGGCGGGCGTTCACTAGCAGCTCTATCGGGAGGTTGAGATGAGAAGGATCGGAAAAGTTATTCTTTGGCTGATCGCCATATTCCTGGTGATCGAAGTACTTGCCATCACGGTGACTTACTTCTCCCGCCGCATCGGGCCCAATACGGTGGTGACGCTGCGGCTGGAAGGTGCGATCGAGGAGCAGCCCCCGCAGGATGCACTCTCGGAGGTGCTGTTTGGCCCGCAAACGACCGTCACCAACATTGTCGAGGCCTTGGACCGCGCCGGAAGCGACCCGCGCATCACGGGAATCGAGGTGCGC
>JALHUF010000578.1 GCA_022866195.1 Terriglobia bacterium | reverse complement strand
TGGGCCTAGCCGAAAAGCTCAAGTCGGTGCAGGAACTGCTCGGCGCCGGCGACGAACGCGCCCGCTCGATTTTCGAAACCATCGGCTCCTTCGTCGGTTACGGCATTGCACACTACGCCGATTTCTACAAGTTGCGCCACGTGCTGGTGCTGGGCCGCGTGATGTCGGGCGAGGGCGGCGACATCATCCTGCACCGCGCCCAGGAAGTGTTGAAGAAGGAATTTCCGGAGCTGGCAGAGAAGATCATCGTGCACCTGCCGGATGAGTCGGCCCGTCGCATTGGGCAGGCGGTGGCGGCGGCCAGCTTGCCGGTTATCAAATAGAAAGGGAGTGAAGCGGAATGGAATTGCATAACCCCACCTCAGAAATCTACGTGCCGGACGGCTCGCCCGTAGATGTCGCCCTGTCGCGCACCACGCACCTGAGCGTCGGCGCCCACCAGGACGACCTGGAGATCATGGCCTTCCACGGCATCCTGGAATGCTTCGGCAAGAGTGACCGCTATTTTACCGGCGTCACGGTCACCAATGGCGCCGGCAGTCCCCGCGCTGACCTCTACGCCCACTACACCGACGAGCAGATGCAGACGGTGCGACGCCTGGAGCAGAAGAAGGCGGCCTTCGTCGGCGATTACGCGGCGCACATCTTCCTCGATTACACCAGCGGCGCGGTCAAGGACGGCGCCAACGCTCACGTCGTCGAAGACCTGAAGAAAGTCCTCGCTGCCACGCGCCCGCAGGTAATCTATACGCACAACTTGGCCGACAAGCACGACACGCATGTGGCCGTGGCGTTGCGCGTTATCCGGGCTCTGCGGGAACTGCCCGCAGATGTGCGCCCGCAGCACCTCTATGGCTGCGAAGTCTGGCGAAATCTCGACTGGTTGAATGACAAGGATAAGGTGGTCTTCGACGTCTCCGCGCACGAGAATCTGGCCACGTCCCTGGTGGGCATCTTCGACTCGCAAATCTGCGGGGGGAAACGCTACGACTTGGCCACCATGGGCCGCCGGCGCGCCAACGCCAGCTACCTGGAATCACACGCCACCGATGTCGCCACCTCCGTCATCTTCGGTATCGACCTGACACCGCTCATCAAGGACCCCAGCCTGGATTTGAAGGAATACATCGGGGGCTTCATCAACCGCTTCGCCCAGGAAGTATCAGGCCGGCTGGCGAAGCTGTCATGAATCGCTGCGGTAGCCACGGCTTGCGCTTGTCATGAGGCTCGACGGTCAGGTGATCCAAGCCCCTCTATCGCCGAGGTTGATCACGTAGCCGAAAAAACAGAAAAAGCGCCGATGTCCGCCCTGGCCTGACGTCGGACCGTGACAATACCCCCAGTCCACGACAACCACAAAGGGATACCTGAAGTTACCTCGGCCAACTTCAGCCCATGGGAACTCCACAAGTCGGCCCTGTGTCGGCTGAAAGGTCAGGACTCGCGCTCCCACTTTCTTGAAAATCGCCGCGGAGTCACCTGCCCGGGCGGGAAGGACATAGAACTCATACCCAAGCATCACATCCTGAGCAATCCACCGAGCGACTTGCTGTTCGCACGCACCTGTAGACAGAAAATCCGATGCATAGCCGACGCCCACTAGTGCCAGCGACACAGCGAAAAAATGAACGGCCCAAACCTTGAACTTAATCAAGCCTGTCCTCCTCCGGCGGCTGCCGTGGAACTTGATAGGTCTGGGAGTTGTAGGCTGATCCCTCTGCGGAACCCATCCAACAACGCTCCTCCTGGCGCTTACATCGCGTTCTTCGCGACGTGTGCGTGCTTGCGGGACGATTCATGAATCGGCCTACTCCCCGCCGCGCAGGGCCTCTTCGCGCGCGGCCCGGAGCGTGGCTACTGGGTCACCGCTGGGCAGGAATTCCATCGTCACATAGCCCGCGTATTTGAGCTGGACGAGTTTCTTGTAGAGGTTGGGATAGTTGATTTCGCCTGTGCCGGGTTCGTGCCGGCCTGGCACGTCGGCGATATGCAGGCAAGCCACCTGACTGATGTTCTTTTCAAGCCGCGCCATCAAATTCCCGCCGGAAACTTGCGCGTGGAAGAAATCGTAGAGGATCTTTACCCGGGGATGGTTGACCTCGACGGCGATCTGGAAGGCTTCCGCCATGGACCAGAGGTAATAGCGGGGATTCTCTTCGAGGTCGATATTCTCCAGCCAGAGCGTGACGCCTTTTTTCTCCGCGATTTCAGCCGCGCGCTTCAAGCCCTCGACGCAACTCGCGTGCTGGGCCTCCGCTGTCAGGCCCTCCACCCGGTAGCCCGACATGACGATGATGGCCGGGCACTCGAGCTTCTCCATGAGCGGGAACTCCTGGCGGAGGTCGGAGAGGAACGCCTCGCGAGCGCGCGGGTCGGCGACGCCGTGGGCCAAGCCGGCGGTGGTGTTGAAGCTGATGCCCAGCTCGCGCCGCTTGGCGTTGGCGCGCCGGAAGTCTTCCTCCGACCATTTCTTGTATTCACCCACCAGCTCGACACAGCGATACCCCGCCGCGGCCACGTTCTCCAACCGTTGTTCGAAGGGCAGGTCATTGAACACCGTCCAGAGCATCACGGAGAGCTTGTAAGGCACGCCGCTCGTCTCGCCCTGGGGCACGGCGGCGGCAAGCAACGACCGCTCTGGAAGTGCAGCCGCTCCCAGAGCGGCTCCGGCGAGGGTTCGGTTAAAGGCGCGGCGGTTCATGTTCGTCACCTCGGGAACAAGAAGTCGACAGTCAACAGTCGAAAGCTGACAGGGGACAGTCGCTGACTTTTGACCTTCCACTTTCGACCCTCGACTAGCGGCTGGTGACTGTCAACTCCCACGGGCCGCCGAACACTCTACCCTGTGCCCCCTCCCCTGTCACCTCGTTCTTTTGCCCTTTGACTTTCGGGCCGCGACTTCTTACTCTTTGCGGTGGTACTGCCTCA
>JALHUF010000577.1 GCA_022866195.1 Terriglobia bacterium | reverse complement strand
GGCAACCAATTCCACCACCTTCGCACCACTGGCAGGGTCGATCTTCTGCCAAGTGTCGGAAGGTTTGTGATAGTCGGAGTGCAGGCCCGAGAAGAAGAACAGCGCCGGGATACCATGCGTAGTGAACGACATGTGATCGCTGGCGCCATAGCCCGAAGCAGAAAAGCTGAACTCGAAACCGCCGGAGGGAAGCGACTTATTCGCCTCCTCCAGCAACTTCTTGAACCCGGGCGAGGTGCCTGTCCCGCCCACGTAAAGGCGGTTCTTCGTGACGCGGCCAATCATGTCCAAGTTGAGCATGGTAATGGTCTGGCTGAGCGGCACCGCCGGGTGCTGCACGTAGAAGCTCGAGCCGAGCAAACCTGTCTCCTCGCCGGCGAAGGCGATGAAGACGGTTGTCCGCGCCGGTTTGGGATTGTGCTGCGCCAGTCCTTCAGCCAATTCCAGCAGGCCGCTGGTGCCCGAGGCATTGTCGTCCGCACCTGGATGGACTTGGCCGATGAGCCGCGGGGCGAGCGAATGTTCGTCGCCGAGGCCCAGGTGGTCGTAATGCGCCCCAATGACGATGGCCTGCTTGTTTAGTTTCGCGTCGTGCCCCGGCAACACGCCGACCACGTTGGCCACTTGCCGACGGATGCGTTCCACATCCACGCTTAGCACCACGCGCTGGGAGGGATGGAGCGCAAACGAGTGGTTGGAGAGGTCCTTGTCAATCGCCTGGCGAAGCGCCGCGAGGCTCTTGCCCGAGGGCTCCAGCCACTCATCCACATGGGCGGCTTTCACCTGGAGAGCCGCTAGCTTCATTTCTTCCGGGCCGGCCAGTGTTCCGAAGCGGATCAGGTCGTCGGCCTCTCTGGGGTGGTTGTCGACGTCGTTCACCAGGATCAGGCCCACGGCGCCGTGGTTCTTGGCGTTGATGGCCTTGTTGACGACGGCGGCGTGCGTGGTCAGTTGATTCCCCGCGAAAACGCTCTTCTCGTCGTTTTCCTGGGGCTCGTGCCGCAGGACGATCACGATCTTGTCCTTGACGTCGATACCCGTGTAGTCGTCGTAGTTGAGATCGGGGGCGGTAATCCCGTAGCCCGCAAAAACCAGGGGCGCCTGAAAGCTGCCATCCGCCGAGAAACTGAACGGAATGAAATCCTGTTGGAGGGCTAAGGTCTTTCGCACCGCGCCGTTCTCGTAGGTCAAGGAATTGTTCTGTCCGAGCTTCGCGCCCACGGTCATCATGAAGTGCTGGAGGTAGGTCCGATTGTCGCCGGCGGGCTGGAGACCGAATTTCCGGAAGCGCTTGGCGAGGTATGCCGCCGCCTCGTCCAGTTCTTTCGTGCCATCGCCGCGCCCTCGGAACTTGTCGCTGGCGAGGTACTTCACCGCTTCCTGAAATTCTTTGGGGGAGAACGCGGGTTGGGCTTCCTTGGCCCGCGAACGAGCCTCGCCCACGCGGGCTGCGAGGAGGGAACTGAACGCCGTGGCCACCAGCAGTACGGCGACCCGTGCGAAGCGCGCTTGCGGATTTCTGGAACTCTCCACTACGTCACACTCCGTCTTCGGGAAATCACCGCCGCGCCAGCCCCCATGGCCTGCGCGTCGCACACAAGAATTCCATTATACATGGCGAGGGGTTCGTGCCGTGGCCTACTCTTGCGGCAATCTTCAGTGGCGCGCTCCGAGCGGCGAAGTTCAACAGCGGGCTCTGACTGCGTCGGGGTGAGCGCCGACTGCCACTACGGTCAGCGCTCACACGACCCGCAGGATCAGGCATTTCAGGTAGTGGGTTTCGGGCACGGTGAGCAGAATGGGATGGTCGCGCGCCTGCGCCCGGCGCTCCACCACCACGACCGTCCGGTGGGCGTCGAGTGCCGCCGCGGCAATGACTTCGAGCAGGTCAGCCTCGCTGACATGGAACGAGCAGGAGCAGGTGATGAGGTATCCGCCCGGGTTCAAGATTTTCAAGGCCCGCAGGTTCAGCTCTTTGTAGCCGCGCAGAGCTGACTCGCGGCTTGATTTCTGCCGCGCAAAGGCCGGAGGATCCAGCACCACGGTGTCGAAGCGCTGGCCTTCCTGGTCAGCGGCTTTCAGAAAGTCGAAGCAGTTGGCTTCCCGCCACTCGATGTTGGAAATGCCGTTCAATTCCTGGTTGTGGCGCGCGAGCTTCAGCGCCTCCGCGGAGATTTCGACGGCCAGTACGGACGCACAGTGGCGGGCCAGGGTAATCGCGAATCCGCCCGCATAGGCGAAACAATCGAGCAAGCGGCCGCGCGCGTGTTGCCGGGCGGCGTGGCGATTCTCCCGCTGGTCGAGGTAGCCGCCGGTTTTCTGCCCACGTTTGAGGTCGTAGCAGAATTTCACTCCATCCTCTTCCACCACCACCTCGCCGATGTCCTCGCCCGCGAGGAGGCCTGTCTGCTCCGGCAGTCCTTCAAGCCTGCGGACGGCGGCGTCGTTGCGCTCCAAGATGCAGAGCGGCGCGAATTGTTCTTGGAGAATCTCAACGACGGTTCCCTTCAGCCGCTCCATTCCTTGGCTGAGGGTTTGCAGGACGAAGCATTCGGCGTAGCGGTCGATGATGAGGGAAGGGAGCAGGTCGCCCTCCGCCGCCACCAAACGGTACGCCCGCGCTCCTTCCACGATTTGCTCGCGAAATGCGGCGGCCGCGTGAATCCGCTCAGCGAGGAAGGCGCGGTCGAACGGTCGGCTCTCCCGCGTGAGCAAGCGCAGGGCGATTTGCGATTGGCTGCTGTATAACGCTTGCCCCCAGAAGCGCTTCTTACGGTCCAGCACGCGGACGACAGCGCCGGGCTCGACGCCCGTGGCATCTGCGACATCGGCGCGATAGATCCAAAGATGGCCTGAAGCTATCCGCTCGATGCCGCGCGGCCTGATGGTGACGGCAGGCGCATTCATGCGCTCACTCTATCACAGGGTGGGAGCGGCAGAAGCAGGGCGAATCAAAGGAGTCTCCATGCTGCAAAGGCCGGACGAGAAATCCGACGCGAAGAGCAGCGCTGCGCCGCTCTTGATTTGGCTCGCGCGCGGGTCCAAAATGCTGGTTAGTCTGCAAGTGGGTACCTACGCAGGCGTCGCATAAGGATATGACCTCGTGATTGGCTAGACGGTTTCCCACTACCGGATTCTCGAGAAGCTG
>JALHUF010000576.1 GCA_022866195.1 Terriglobia bacterium | reverse complement strand
GCCTTGGGTCGTCACTGCTAATTCGTCACCTGCCATTGGGTCGAAGTATGACGATTTCACACCTCACTGCAATGCTACTTTTCGCATTTCTGGTCTCCGTGGTTTTCGGAGTCCTCAGTAAGGACACCCCCCGCGAGCGCCTGATTTACGGCGCCAAGGTTTTCGCTGCTGTCGTCGGCATCGCCCTCCTGCTTGGCTGGATCATGTATCCCGTACCTTGGTGATGAGGCGAGGGAGTGAGTGACCGACGAATTGAATTCGATGTGTCCTCGTTCATTCGCCCTCTGTCTCCGTCAGTCAATGGCTTAATTGAGCTCAAGTGACCCCAGACGCCGGACGGCAAATAACCGTCAGGTCGGCTTGACCTCGCTTTGACCTGGCCTTAGAGTACCCCCGCCTGACATTCCAGTGCATGCTGTGCAGCCGCGAGCGGCCCATCGAGGTCCGTGGCAGCCGCGGAGTGTGCCAAGCAGGCTAGGAGGTAACCGATGTCTGAAATCACCCGGCGAGAATTTGCTCGCGCTATGACAGCAGCCGCGGGAGTGACTCTGGCAGGCCCGCTTGTTGGCCGTGGGGATGCCCCGAGCCCTGAAGGTCCGGCGCGGCGGGGATCCCTCACTGACGTGCCAGGCATCAGGGTTGGGCAGGTCACTGATACACGGCGTCCCACAGGGTGTACGGCGATTCTATTCGATGATGACGCTACGGCTGGGGTCGATTACGATGGCTCCGCGCCCGGGTCGTATTTGGGGGTTTTGCTTCAGCCGGTCAGCCCGCTCGACAAGATTCACGGGCTATTGCTGACAGGGGGAGGACCGATGGCGCTGGCGGCTGTCCCGGGCGCTGTGCGATACCTCGAAGAGCGGAAGATCGGCTATGACTGGGGTATCCCCAACACACGCATTCCCATTGTGGTGGGCGGCGTCATCGATGATCTTTCCATAGGAGACCCCAAGATTCGGCCCGATGCCGAAGCCGCCTACAAGGCGTGCCTGGCTGCCACCTCCGCCCCGATTGAGGAAGGCAACGTGGGTGTGGGCGCGGGCGGGACCGTCGGCAAAATGCTTTTGTCGCATGGCTACGGAGGCATGAAGGGGGGACTGGGGACGGCGAGCCTGCGCCTTGGCGATGTGGTCATCGGGGCGATGGTGGTCATCAATTGCGTGGGCGATATTGTTGACTGGCGCACGGGGAAGATTGTTGCGGGCGCGCGCCGCACGGACGGCAAGGGCTTTGCCGGCATCACGGAGACTATCAAGGCGCTGGCGGGACGTGTCGAGGAATCCTCGCTCAAGTTTCATGACCCGGTGCTGCGCAGCACGACGCTGGTGGTGGTGGCGACCAACGCCGATTTCTCTAAGACCGCGCTGACCAAGATTGCCATGATGGCGTCGACGGGGGCGGCGCGCACCATCAACCCCTATCACACCAACGGCGACGGCGACAGCACGTTCGCCCTCTCCACTAACAAGGTGAAATCGGAGCTCACCATTTCGGTGGTCGGAGCGATGGGGGCAGAGTTGGTATCGGAGGCCGTTCTGCGGGCGGCTAAAGCGGCTAATTCCATCGAGGGCTGGCCAGCCTATCGGGATTTCACTGCGAAGTTGCAGTGAGGCGGAGGATGGGGCCAGGGGGCAGGGGCGGTACTTCGCGGCACGGTTTTCCCTGATGCCTTGACTTCGGTCAATGCCAGCCTTAGAGTAAGCTCCACTTGAAGGTAGTTGCGTCCGCACAGCGGAAGTTCCGGCTGACGGGCACCGCGCAATTGTGTTGCGGAGGCCATCGTCATGATTATCTTCGCGGGGGTCGCTCCTTTCGTCACCTTCCTGGCGATTGCGGCTTTCGGATTTGTCTTCCTGCTGGCCAGTGCCGTCTTTGGCGATCTTTTCGAACACGGGGATTTCGACCACGATACAGACGTTCACGGGGGTGGGCCCAGCATCCTGAGCGGCCGGGTGCTGAGCGTGTTTGTGACCGCCTTCGGGGCTTTTGGCGCCATCGGGATTCACCTCGGTTATGGGGTCGGGCCCAGCACCGCCATGGGTTTTGGAGGCGGCCTGGCTTTTGCTGCCGTGATCTATCTCTTCGCCAGCTTCCTTTACAGCCAGCAGGCCACGAGTCACATCCGGGTGAGTGAGTTGGTGGGATGCACGGGTGAGGTGAGCGTGGCTATTCCCAAGGGAGGCCTGGGACAGGTCCGCTGCACGCTGGGTGACACGGTGATCGAGAAAATCGCCCGCGCGAGGGACAACGAGGAGATCCCCGCCAACACGCTGGTGAAGATCGAGGAGATCGGCGGCGAGAGCGTTATCGTCCGGCGGGTTGAATAGGTCCACGGAGAGTTCCAGGGGAGTTGCGCAGAGGCTCTCCCCCAGCGGGCACGGCCGACTGAGAGGAGGACAGGCATGGCGTTCCAACCTTTCGTTATTTTCCTCGCTGTCATTGCGGCGATCGCACTACTGCTTGCTTTGTCGCGCTTCAGCAAGAACTACATCAAGGTGGCGCCCAACGCCGTGGCCATCTTCAGTGGTCGCAAGCACAAACTGCCGGACGGCAGGACCGTAGGCTACCGCATGGTGCGGGGCGGTGCAGCCTTCAAATGGCCCCTGCTTGAACAAGTCGATTACTTGAGGCTGAACGTTTTTACTATTCCCCTGGAGATCAAGCGGGCGTACACGTTGAAAGGCGTCCCGATTTCCGTGAAAGCGGTGGCGAACGTCAAGATCCGAGGCGACGACATATCGCTGGCCGCGGCAGCCGAGCGGTTCCTGGGCATGCCTCCCGAGCAGATCCAGCGTGTCATTTTCCAGACCCTGGAAGGCCATCTGCGTTCAATCCTCGGCACGCTGACCGTGGAAGAGGTGAACAGCGACCGGGCGAGTTTCGCGCAGAAGCTGACTTCGGAAGCCGCCGCGGATCTGGAGCGGATGGGCATTGGCGTGGACGTGCTGACGGTTCAGGAAATCAGCGACGAGGAAGGCTATCTCGACGCCCTCGGCAAGAAGCGGACGGCAGAAGTGAAGCGCGACGGAACCATCGGCGAAGCCGAGGCCATGCGCGACGCCAAGATCAAGTCCGCTCTGGCCATGCAGGAAGGCGAGAAGGCGAAGTTTGACGCGGAGGCCAACATCGCTGCCGCGCAGCGCGATTTCCAGGTGAGGCAGGCCTCCTACCAGGCGGAGATCGAGACAGAGAAGGCCAGGGCGGCCCAGGCTGGCCCGCTTTCGGGTGCGAAAGCGAAGCAGGCTGTCGTGGCTGAAGAAGTACGCGTGGAAAAGACGCGAACCCAGGAGCAGATTTCCGTACAAGAGCAGGAAGTCGCACGGAAGCAAAAGGAATTGGAGGCCACGGTCGTCAGGCCCGCCGAGGCTGAGCGCCAGGCGGCCATTGTGCGCGCCGAAGGCAAAAAGCAAGCGGCCATCCTTGAGGCCGAAGGCCAAAGAGCGGCGCAGATTGCTTTGGCGCAGGCCCAGCTGGAAAAGCTGAAACAAGAGGGGTTGGGCCGCGCCGCCGCGGTGGAAGCGGAGGGTCGCGCCGAGGCCGCCAAGGTTGAGGCTATCGGCTTGGCGCAGGCTCGGGCCATCGAGGCGCAGGGCGTGGCCGAAGCGCAGGCCATCATGAAGAAGGCCGAGGCGTGGAAGGAATTCACGGACGCCGCGAAGCTCCAGACCATTCTGGAGAAGTTGCCGAACGTATTGCAGGCCGCGGCGGGAATTTTCGGGGCCGTCGCGGCGCCCATCGGCAATATCGACAAGGTGGTGGTCATCGAGCAGGGCAACAGTGGCGACGGCGGCACCGGCGGCATCGGGCGCATCGCCCGCACCGGCCCGGCGCTGGTCTTTAGTTTGCTCCAGCAATTGCAGGCGTTGGGACTGGATATTCCCACTGTACTTTCGCAGCTCAGCGGCGAGGGTGGAAGGCTCGCTGCCACGCCGAAGCCGGCAGCAGAAGCTCCGGGGGCGCCTAAAGCTCCGGCCAAGGAGAAGTAGACGGACGACAGAAAGCAGAAGGCAGAGGGCTTGCCGGGCTGAAGGGTGAAGCAGGAAGGATGAAAGCTGGAGGCTAGGCGCCAGCCGTTGGGAACTTATGGCTTCATATCAAATCTCTTCCAAAGTCAACCGGGCTGAGACCGACGTTCTCGTTGTGTATTGTAGCGACCATCGCTTTCAGGCCGGGCTGTACGAGTTCCTTAACTTGGCCTTGAACCTCAACGAGAACTATGACCTCCTGGTGCTGCCCGGCGGACCGCAGTGTCTGACGCTGATGGAATACCTGCCCAAGTTTTCCTGGGCAGGTTGGAAGTGGTTTCGGTTCTTGGTGGAGAAGCACGAGCTCAAGCGCCTGATTCTCATCGCCCACCAGGACTGTGGCTGGTACAAGGAATTGCCTTTCCACTTGCATGCCTCTTCGGAGCCGCGCCATCGTCAGGAAGTGGACTTGCACCGGGTGAAGCAGGCGCTCGCGAAGGATTTCCCCGAACTGCACGTCGAGCTCTACTACGCCGGTTGGGATGCCAACGACCGGGTCACCGTCGAGGCCATTTCAGCCTGATGCCCACCAATCTCCAGATCGCTTACAACGGCGCCATGGTCCTGCTGATGGGGCTGCTCATCGGGCTCGAACGGGAGCACTCCCAGGCTGAGGACGAACCGCTTTTCGCCGGCGTGCGGACGTTCCCGCTGATTACGCTGATCGGCTTCGTGTGCGGCTTAGTCGCCAGAGTGGGTTCGGTCTGGGTGTTGCCCGTGGCGCTGGTCGGGGTGGGTGCCCTGGCCGTGGCCTCCTACGTGGTCAAGGCGCGTGGGCCGCACCGCGGCGCCACCACGGAGTTTGTGGCTATCCTGGCGTTTGTGCTGGGGGCGCTCACGGCGTTTGACTATCTGATTCCGGCCGCTGCCTTTGCTGTGGTAACGACTCTCATCCTTTCCATGAAGGCGCCGCTCCACCAATTAGCAGAGAAGATTCAGAAGGATGAAATCTATGCCATCCTGAAATTCGGGATTGTCACCGTCGTTGTGTTGCCTCTGTTGCCCAACCGCGCTTTCGGGCCGTTTGAGGTCCTCAACCCGCGCCTTATCTGGTGGCTGGTGGTCTTGATTTCCGGCGTCAGCATGGTGGGCTACGTCATGATGCGTTTCTGGGGAGCGCGGCAAGGTACAGCGGTGGCCGGCATCCTGGGAGGGCTGGCTTCCAGCACCGCCGTCACCTTTGGCTTCTCCCAGAAGGCGCGCGAGGCCGAGGCTTCTGCGGCACGGTATTTCGCGCTCGGTATCGTCATCGCCTCCACTGTCATGTTACTTCGCGTGCTCTTCCTGGTTTGGGTGATCTATCCGGGGCTGGGCATGTCGCTCGCGCTGCCTATTGCTTTCCCGGCCGGGCTCGGCATCGTGCTGGCTTTCGTTCTCTGGAGGAAGAAAGAAGGACAGACTGAGGCCAAGCTTGAGCTGAAGAATCCCATGGAGTTGGGCCAAGCGCTCAAGTTTGGTCTGTTGTTTGCCGTGGTGCTGCTTGTCTCCCGAGCGGCGCACCACTATTTTGGCTCAGCGGGTGTGTATGTGGCCAGCGCCCTGGCAGGGCTGACCGATGTGGATGCCATCACCGTCTCTGCCGCCCGCTTGGCTTTTGACCATGTGCTCTCCCCCAACACGGCCAATGCCTCGATTCTGCTGGCCAGCGCGATGAACACGCTGGTGAAGGGAGGCATCGCATTGGTGATTGGCGGGCGCTCTCTCCAACGCATTATCGGCCCGATGTTCCTCGCCCTGTTCCTGGTTTCCCTCGTGGCATGCCTGGTGGTGGCGAAGTCCTGAGCGGCTTCCGCTGTTATGGGCTGCGGAAGAAAGGGGCTTGTTCGTTCCCATAACTTGCCCCGCAGGCAGGGGGCCGGGATAATGGGGGATGGCTTTGGGTGTCATTGTCCGTCCCGCATACTGCCCGGCGCCCTCCGGGCACCGAAGATGGTTGAAGACCCCTAGCGGATTCTTGGGCATACTGGCCCGGGGAGGAAATCGAGGATGATTCTCTCGTCGCGGTTCGAGGAAGGTCTGACCTATGCGGCTCGTCTGCATGCCAGCCAACTCCGCAAAGGCGGGAGCATTCCTTACGTCGCGCACTTGCTGGGCGTGGCCAGCATCGCGCTTCAATATGGGGCGAATGAAGACGAAGCCATCGCCGCCCTGCTGCATGACGCGATCGAGGATCAGGGTGGGGCAGCCACGCGCGAAGAGATCCGTCGCCGTTTTGGCGACAAGGTGGTCGAGATCGTGGACGGCTGCACCGATGCCGATTCCTTTCCCAAACCACCTTGGCAGCACCGGAAGGAGACATACATTGCTCACATCCGCAACGCCCCGGCGTCGGTGCGCCTGGTTTCGGCCTGCGACAAGTTGCAGAACGCCCGGGCCATCCTGGCCGACTATCGGGTCTTGGGAGACTCGCTGTGGCGCCGCTTTAGTGGAGGCAAGGACGGAACCTTGTGGTACTACCGCGCGCTTGTCCAGGTGTTCCGCGAGGCCGGCACGAGCCCCCTGGTGGAGGAGCTAGACCGCGTCGTCTCCGAGATTGAGCGCCTGGTGTCTGCCGGGAAGGTCTGATTCGCGCTCCCGTACGCACCCCCAACTGCATCCCCTGTCAATCAATGAAGCTCCGTGTGGGAGTCGGAGTTTTGCCGACGATGTGCGGCCGGGTTAGAGGCCACCCCGGGGGGTAGTGATTCAGCACGTGCCTTGGTAGCATACAAGCGAGTCCGCCGCTGCCTGGAGTCCGATTGAGGCCACCGCGCTTGGCCTGCTGGTGCGGGTCGCGCCCAAACGGACTG
>JALHUF010000575.1 GCA_022866195.1 Terriglobia bacterium | reverse complement strand
GCCCACGGCCTCGGCACCGTACTTCTGTGCCGCCATGATCACAATGCGCCCGTCCCCGGAGCCGAGATCATAGACCCTATCGTGCTGGTCCACTTCCGCCAGTTTGAGCATTTCCTCCACGACCACCATGGGCGTGGGGACAAAGGGCGCGAGCCGATCATTCAGTTCTCCCAGCTTGCGGGGTGCCGCCTCTTGAGCCCAGCCCGCAAGCGCGAAGCCGGAAACGAAGGCGAGAAAAGCGGCGCCTGTCAGGGTGAGTCGTCGCCCCGGCTGACCATTCGGAATCAACATGAGGTTATCTCCGCCAGTTTCGAAAAACCGCACCGATTTTAGCGGCGCCATCCTGTCTTGTCGAGCCCAACCCTCCCGCCGCCATCCTGACGCAAGATTCGCTGTTTGACGTTAGCCGATTTCGATGGTAAGTACCGCAGCGTCAGATGACCGGCAGTTGGCCAGACATTCTCATCTTTGGATAGAAAGGGGTTTCATGCCACCATCACCCGACCCCACGCCCGGCGGGCTTCGGCTTCGCCGCGAACTCACGCTGGTGAGTGCCACCGCGCTCGTAGTCTCCAACATGATCGGCACGGGCATTCTCACCACCACCGGGTTTCTGGCAGGTGATCTTGGACATCCATCGCTCGTTCTTGCCGTTTGGCTGGTGGGCGCGTTGGTGGCAGTAGCCGGTTGCCTGGCCTACGCGGAAATTGGCGTCAATTTCCCGCGCTCCGGCGGCGAATATGTTTACGTGCGCGAGGCCTGGGGCCCGGCCTGCGGTTTCCTGAGCGGGTGGATTTCATTCTTTGCCGGCTTTGCTGCGCCCGTGGCCGCTGGGGCCTTGGCGTTTTCTGAGTACCTGGGCCACTTCTCTCCGTCACTGTCCACCGGAGCCCAAGCGGGAAGGATAGCCTTCGGGTGGTTGCACCTGGGGAACGGTCAGTTCGTCGCCCTGGGAGTAATTGCGGTCTTCACGGTGGTGAATGTCCTGGGCCTGCGGCTGGCAGCTAGGCTGCAAAACCTGCTGACGGGTCTCAAGCTGAGCGTCCTGGGCATCTTCCTGGCGCTCGCCTTCACCGTGGGGCACGGCCATTGGTCAAACTTCACGCTTACGGCCACGCGGACTTCTCCTCACAGCGCGAGTGCGCAATTCGCCGTTTCGCTGATATTCGTGATGTTTGCATACAGCGGCTGGAACGCGGCGACCTACGTGGCGGAAGAAATGAAAGCACCGGAGCGGACTCTGCCCGCAGCCCTGCTCTTCGGCACCGGCCTCGTAGCTTTTTTCTACTTGGCGCTCAACCTGGCGTTCATTTACGCGTTGCCCCTCGAATCACTGAAGGGTGTCGTTCGCGTCGGGGCCGCAGCCGCCAGCGCGCTCTTTGGGACTGCGGTAGGCGGCCTCGTCAGCGGCATCATGGCGGCGGCTGTGCTTTCCTGCGTCAGCGCCATGGTCATTGTGGGCCCACGCGTGTACTACGCGATGGCGCAGGACGGCTGCTTTTTCCGCGGCGCCGCCCGAGTCCACCCTCGGTGGCAAACGCCCGCTCAGGCAGTCTTGTATCAGGCCGTTGCTTCCGCCGTCATGGTTCTCACGGGGACGTTCGAGCGGCTGATTTACTACATCGGGTTTGCTTTGATTCTCTTTGCGGCCCTGGCCACGGCGGGAATTTTCCGCATGCGCCGGCGGCCAAACTGGAAGCGCCTGCCGGCCGTGAGCTGGTGCTATCCGCTAATTCCCGCAATCTTTGTGGCGGCAAGCCTGTGGATGCTGACGTACACGCTCTACTTCCGGCCGACGGAATCCCTCCTGGGTCTCCTGACGTTGGCTTGCGGCCTGCTCGTGTACCTTCTCATGTTCCGCAAGGAGGGTAGGGATAAGGGTACGTCCTTCAT
>JALHUF010000060.1 GCA_022866195.1 Terriglobia bacterium | reverse complement strand
TCTCCAATCCACCGCGTCCTCCGTTCCGGGCTCAGCCCAAAACAGAGTAGTCGGCTTGGTTCCCAGGGTGGGCCAAATCAGAGCATCACAGTGGGCCAATTGAGAGTATCGAAATCACGAGCGCTCGTCACTGCATTCTGCAATTCTCAGTCGATCCTTCAGCCTTGCCAGAGCGGCTCCTTCACCCCGCTCTGCCACCTTGCCGTTCGGAAAGGCTTAACCTTTCCGCAAGCCCAGACCAGGAAAATAAAAACAGTATCGTCATCCTGCGCGCTTCGGAAAGCCGTAGGCTTTCCGCACAGCGGCGTGGCGAAGCGCGCCGCAAGGCGCGCTGTGGAGGTCTTTCAGTACCCCTGTGGGAGGTAAGACGTGATGGCAGTGTGGGCGCGGAGTTTCGGGGCGGCATCTATGGGGCAGGATGAGGGCAGAGGCCAAGCAGAACAGGTCGCGAAAACGCGGATGGTGGCAGCAGGCGGGACGTCGCCCCCTAGACACAGCCCTGCGGCCCTCTAGGCCGCAGGGTTGGGGAGCGGTCTCCAAAGAGATCTTGGCAACTGCCAGACTAACTACTTCTTGAACTTCCTACGAACCAGACCAGCCAAGCCAATCAAGCCGGTGCCAAGCAGCGTAAGCGTCGCAGGCTCGGGCACGGGAACAATTGACTCTACCCGCACAACCATGTCGTTGTAGTCGTGGTCGGTGCCAGGGAATGGCAGATCCTCGAATGCAAGTGCCCAGTCCGAGGTTCCTGCCTTGCGGTACGCCAGCAAGTGCGGAGCCCCGCTGGGATATCCTGCCGTCACTTCGTTCAATTGATCAACTGAATAGTACAGACCGCCAGGTCCGTCGATGTAGAAACCGAACGCGAAGGGATTGATATCTGGAATACCGCTGACGTTGTAAACCAGTGCCGGGTCACCTGTAATTGTCAGGAGCCCAGCAAGATCCCATGACAATGTAGCCACGCTGCCACCAGTGGCTGCGCCTTTGAAGATGTTCTGTACGGTCACATCAAGGGTGTCAGTGCCGGACCAAATACCGAAAATGTTGGAAGGACCATTCCCGGCATACTCAACGATCATTGTCGGCGCCAGTGTGGGATACAGCAGAGTGCTTGATCCCCACATCCCGGCCGTCTGCTGATCCGTCGCGGCGTTCACACCCATACCCATGGAGTTTAAGACGGTTTGCAGAGTTGTCTCACCGGAAACCCCGATCGGAACCGGCCGCGTGTTAAACGGGTCGATCGGGTCAGCCATGGCCAGAGACGACGCCACAAGCAAAGCCCCAATAACCAGGAGAACGTGTAATCCCTTTCGAAACCTCATTGAAGTACCCTCCCTTAGATCTTCGTTCCTTGTAGGATATGACGGTCGGCGCAATTGCCCGTGCCGTTAGGACAGCCGACTGTCGATCCTCTACCAGCAATCCACCTGCCAGATGTGGACTGTCTTAAATCTTGTCTAATCAACTGGTTAGAGAATGGCCACTGGCCGGGATTTGTCGCGATATGCAAACAATTTAACAGAATGATGAAATAGACTGGCGAACCGGGAGCCCGCGGGCTTTCTGGCTCGGGAAGGATTCGAAGAGCATCCCCTTCCCCCTTGCACCCTGTGGAAATCACCGCAGGCACGCCGCGTTGTAGTTCCGCTCGTTGCGCTTGGCAGGCCAAGCGACCCGGGCATCCCCGGAGGAAGCGTGTTATATTCAGGCTGCCGGTGAATCGAGACCTCTTCTCCTGGCACGACACGTCATTGCCTGCTTCCCATTGGAGGAAGGCTTGGGGCTTGAGATATTGCGAGATCTCACGATGGGGTTGAGACCCCGGCCCTTCCGTTCGCACCGGAGCGTTCGCGTCGGTTTTGTACGCGCCAGAGACTTTGCGTGACCCATATCACAGTGGAACACCTTGACCACGCACTGGAAGAAGGGCCACGAATCCTCAATGGCCTGAGCGTCGACGTGGAGGACTACTACCACGTCGAGGCGTTCGCGGACCGGATAACGCCCGACATGTGGCCGCGGTACCCCTCTCGGGTAGCTGACAACGTTCGCCGCACCTTGGAAATCCTCGACCGCGCGGGCGCTCGAGCCACCTTCTTCGTTATGGGCTGGGTGGCTGAGCGTGAACCGAAGCTCGTCCGGGAGATTGCCAGCGCGGGCCATGAGGTCGGCTGTCACAGTTACCTGCACCGCCGAATCTGGCTTCTGAAGCCGGAAGAGTTTCGGGAGGACACCCGCCGGGCAGTGGGTGCAATCGAGGACGCCGGAGGGCAGAAGGTTGTCGGATACCGGGCTCCCTCATTCTCTATCGTCCGAAGGTCACTCTGGGCGCTTGATATTCTTGCGCAGGAAGGCCTTGTCTACGACTCGAGCGTTTTCCCCATACGGCATGACCTTTATGGCATGCCCGAAGCGCCGCGCTTCCCCTTCCGATGGGAGTGTCGCGATGGGCGATCCATCTTCGAGATTCCACTGACCACCGTTCGCGTGATGGGCCGGAATCTGCCTGCGGGGGGCGGAGGCTATTTGCGCCTTCTCCCAATGTGGTACACGCGCTGGGCGTTACGCCGGCTTCGAGTACGTGAGGGGCAGCCTGCGGTCGTGTATTTCCATCCTTGGGAACTTGATCCCGGGCAGCCGCGCCTGCCAGGGAAGTGGAAATCCAAGTTGCGGCACTACGTGAACTTGGGTCGAATGGAGGGTCGGATCCGCGAGTTGTTAAGCGGGGGGCGGTTCGTGCCCTTGCGAGACTACTTGGAGTACCAGCTCGCGAAAGGTGCGCTCCCCACGCACCAGATACACTCACCTGCCACCCAGGCCAAGTGACATCCTTAGCGCCCGCTCAGTTGCCTCCCCTCAATTCACGGCTGCCGCGAAGGATGGGATAGCTTCCACCCTACGTGCCGACCTCTTTGATGGCAGACCTGCCTCGCGAATCTTATAGAGCAACGCTCGATAGCTGATGCTTAAGGCGCGGGCCACTTGCTTGCGATTCCAACTGTGGGCCTCCAAGGCTTTGCGGATAATTCTCCCCTCCAGTTCGCGCACCGCTTGTCGCGTCACCGTCTTCAACGGAATCGACCCGTCAGAAGGAATCTCAGGGCTGAAGGCGCCTTGACCTCGCCCTAGAATCTCGCTCGTGATTGCTTCTTCCGAGCCCAGGATGACATAGCGCTTTACCAGGTTCTCAAGCTCGCGGATGTTCCCAGGCCATCCGTAGTCTTGCAGCAACTGAACAGTCCAGGAGGAGATTGGGGCCGCTTGGCAGTCGTACTCCTCCTTGAAGGCCTGCAAGAAGTAGTTGACGAGGGCTGGGATGTCTTCTCGACGCTCGCGCAAAGGCGGCAACTGCATATTGAGCACGTTGATGCGGTAAAAGAGATCCTGGCGAAAAGTGCCGACTTCCATCTCCCGTTCCAGTTGGCGATTGGTGGCGCAGACGACGCGCACCTCCACCCGTGTGTCCTCCTGAGCTCCGATCCGGCAGAACTGCCCATCCTGGAGCAACTGCAACAGCTTAGCCTGCAAGGCGGGTTCGAGCTCAGCAATCTCATCCAGGAATAGCGTACCGCGATGAGCAAGTTCCACCCGGCCCGGCTTGGTACCGTACGCGCCCGTGAAAGCTCCCCGCTCGTAGCCGAAAAGTTCGCTTTCAAGCAGGGTGCCGGGGATGGCGGGGCAGTTCACTTTGACGAGGGGGCCCGAGTGCCAGGGGGAAAGCCGATGGATGAGTCTTGCGATGATTTCCTTACCCGTGCCACTTTCACCTTGGATCAGCACCGGGACGTTTGCGCTCGCCACTTTCTCCACTTTCTCCTGCACTGCCCGCATGGGCTCAGAATGCCCAAAGATCACTGCCATGGGCGGCAGATCGTCCAGGGGCACATATAATGGGGATGTGTTCACTCCGCTTAGAGCCACTATGACTCTCCTCTCCAGCTAATTGGGCTGCACTGTCGAGTTGGAATTGTTAGAGCAGCAATTGTAGCACCAAAGTGTTCACACGGGGCAACGCCAAAAGGAGGCGTGTTCAGCGCAAAGAAGCGGCCCAAGGTTTCTGATTTTTCAGCAAGATGGGAGGTCCCGCGGCGAGGAAGGGGGACAGGCTAGAATGGACAAACGCGTGCTCAGTCTTGTCACAGAAGAAGGGAAAATGTTTTCACACCGAGGAAAATTGTTTCCTTCGGGGTTTGCCCAGGCCCGAATCGATCAATGGATGGGAGAATCTCAAGCCGCACAAGTAGCAATGCTGGCTAGGAGTGACCGTGACCAAGCGTCCCTTCAGATTCCTCACGAAGTCCGAACCGATACCCACGCGAGGAAAAGGAGAGCTCGGGATTTCCAAGGAAACCCGCGAGGAAACAGGCAAATATCGCCGGGTCGCTAGCAGTGCTCCACCGGCGCTGACGTTGAGTGCAGTCGTGAACTCGCGGAATTCCTTGCCGTGCTCATCCGTGCCGCAGATAAAAACAGGAATAGCCAGGGGCAGGCGCTGCCACAGGCGCCTCTCAGGCCTTTGCGGCCGCAATTGTGCCTGCACACTACCTCCCCTTCCGCCTCTCTTGTAAGGGGGCCCTGCACAGAGAGGGCCAAAGCCCACCAACCCAGCCGGTTTTCGGCGCCGCGAGTTATCCCAAGCAAATTGCTGGAGATACAGACGCCCTAGGAACAGTTGGGGCTACCGACAAAAGGCCAGCGTTGCCCACAAGTGCAACCCTTTGCTGCATAAAGGCACCGACTTTGCTCTTCAAGGCTTGACAACAGCAGGGAACACATGCACTATGAGAAGGAAGACTGATGTAGCTGTGTGGAGCTTCAGTCGCTTCAGCGTGCAACATGAACGCCCGCGACCGAGGGGGATCCTGCGTCCGAGGGCTCGTCCTTATGCCAAATGACCAACACGCTTCGGCAGAGAGAGAGGGGCACGGCGAGGCCAAGCGGACTGACCATGCGTTAGTCAGTGCTTCTTCGGGCCCCGAGGGGGATTCGAGCGTCGCGCCAGTTCGCTCTGGGGCGACCCTAGAGGGAGTGTTGAGGACCAATGCGCGCCTGCAGGAAGAAGTACGCCGGCACGCTCTTGCGTGCGCCGCCGCCGCGCACGAATTGGGGACCCCCCTGGCGGTCGTAGCCGGGTACATTGAGCTTCTGCTGACTGAGAAGCCCGGCCCTCTCAGCGCCCGCCAACGGCAGATCCTCGCAGACTCTGAGGCCAGTTGCGGCCGCCTGCAGCGATTCATTCAAGATTTCCTGACGCTAGGAGCGCTCGAGGCGGGCAAGCTAACGATGAGGTTCGAGATGGCAGATTTGACTGACTGCCTGTCAGAAGTCTGCGATGTGTGGTTGACCCGGTTTCAGGCAAAGGGCGTGGCGCTATACTATCCCGTTGACCACAGAATGGAGCCTTTTCCTTTTGATTATCCTAAGATGCAGCATGTGGTCTCGAACCTCTTGGAAAACGCGCTGAAGTTCACCCTGACCGGGGGAAGCGTTTGGCTGACTGTGGAGCCGCACGCTGGGGACCGCCGCGTCGGCCAAGCGCATCGCGCATCCGAGGAAAGAGCGGACACACAGGTTGGGGCGGATGCCGTGCGTCTGACCGTCGCTGATACAGGACCAGGTATTTCCCCGGAATACCACCAGGAGATTTTTGACGACTTCTTCAAACTCCCTCAGCCTGACAGCGAGCCGGGTGGCATGGGGCTGGGCCTGGCGATTGTCAGGCGTCTGGTTCAAGCTCACGGGGGCAAAACTTGGGTGGAAAGCGAGCCGGGATCGGGAAGCAAGTTCTCCGTTGTGTTGCCGCTGAAACCTGTATAGAGGAACCGTTCATATGGGGAGCCCTAGTACCGCGAAAAACCCTTCGACGATCCTTGTCGTTGACGACGAGCCTAGCATGCTCCGCTACATGCGGATGTTGCTGGAAGTCGACTCCTACGAAGTGGAGACCGTGAGCAGTGGGTTTGCGGCTATGGAGCGGGTGCGACGTAGCCCGGCTCCCGATGTGGTCCTGCTCGACCTGCTGATGCCGCAGATGGACGGCATTCAAGCC
>JALHUF010000574.1 GCA_022866195.1 Terriglobia bacterium | reverse complement strand
GGAGGCGTCCGCTCCCGCTGCGGCGGAACCGCAGACGGAAGTCGCGACGAGCAACGCCGGCTCGACCCCGGCGCCGATGCCAGCACCGGCGGGCATTGATGTGCGGAATGTGCTGCCGGCCGCGGCGGGTTCGTCGGAGATGTCGGCGGCTCCCAAGCCGGAAGTCCCGGCAGAGGCTCCGGAGGCCGTGCAGGCCGCCAAGGCGGCAATGACCATGGCGGGAAGTTCGAGCGTGATTTCCGCGGTCGCCCTCGGCCAAGCCGCGGGAGCTGCGCCGGAACAACCCAAGTACACGGGCGAACCGATTTCTCTCAACTTGAAGGATGTCGACCTGAAGGATTTCTTCCGCCTGATCCATGAAATCAGCGGCTTGAACATTATCGTGGATCCGAACGTGACGGGAAGTGTGACGCTGGTCCTGGACACGGTGCCCTGGGACCAGGCTCTGGATATTGTGCTGAAGAACAGCCGCCTGGGGAAAGCCCTGGAAGGAAATGTGTTGCGCATCTCCAGGGTGGAAACGCTGACTGCTGAGCAAGAGGCCACCACTAAGCTGGCGGCCGCTCGCGAGGAAGCGCAGCCTCTGGTGACGGTCTTTCGTCCCGTCAATTATGCCAAGGCTTCAACCATTGCGACCATGTTGAAGGGGTGGGTGGGCGGGGGTGCGCTCAGCAAGCGCGGGAACATCCTGGTGGATGAGCGCACGAACACCCTGATCGTTTCCGACATCCAGACGCAGATTCCCGTCGTTGAGTCGATTATCACTAGGTTGGACAAGAAGGCGAAGCAGGTGCAGATTGAGGCCCGCGTGGTTCTCGCCACGGCGAACTTCTCGCGCGACCTGGGAGTGGCGCTGAGTGGCGGCGGCTACAACAAGTCCCTTACGACCAATACGGGCGGAGCCTCGGGGACGGGCGCCTCGGCAACGACGAGCATCCCGGCCAGCGGGGGTATTCCCGCCCCGACCATCAGCATAACGCCTGCCGCTGCCACTGTCGCTCCCACCATGTTCGGAGGAGTCATCGCGGTAACCAACGTCGGCGCGCGCTACTTCATCAGCGCGGCGTTGGTGGCGGCGGAGACCCGTGGCCAAGCGAAGACTATCTCGCGGCCGACCATCGTCACCCAGAACAACGTGCCGGGGACCGTCATGCAAGGCGCGCAGATCCCCGTCCAGACGACGATCAATAACACGATCAGCGTCACGTACGTGAACGCCACGTTGACACTGAAAGTGACTCCGCAGGTCACCGAGGACGGCAACATCTTCCTGGACATCAACGTGGCCAATAACTCGCCGGGAGACCTGGTGTTTGGCGTCGGGAGGGTCATCAATACCCAGCAGGCGACGACTCAAGTCCTGGTTCCGGACGGCGGCACGGTAGTGTTCGGCGGCGTGACAGTGACTACGCGGTCCAAGACAGCTAATTATGTGCCCTTGCTCGGCAGCATCCCCCTCCTCGGGCACCTGTTCAAGAAGAGCAACGTGCTGGACGAAGACCGGGAGTTGCTCTTCTTCGTATCACCCAAGGTGTTGCCCGGGTAGTCGTCGGTTGCACCTCGACCCAATCTCCAGTTACGGGGAGGAGACGTGAGTCTCCTCCTTTTTGTTTCTCTCGATGCATCCACTCTCGCGTCCCCACTCTCTCGAGAGACGGCAGGAGCGGCTGCGGCAACTCCTCGAGCGGCGCAAACTGCCCCTTTTGCTGGTTTCCAACCCTGTCAACATCTTCTACCTGACTGGATTTCGGGGGAGCGCGGGGGTGGCCATTCTCGGCCCTTCGGAAGCCTTTCTCTGGGTCGACCCGCGCTATACGCAGCAGGCTCGGGAGCAGGCCCGAGGCGTGGAGGTCGTCGAGGAGAGGGGCAGCCTCCTTAAGGCGGCGGGCCGCTGCTTGGGGAAAATGGGGGTGAAAAAGGCTGGCTATGAGGACGGACACCTGACCTGCGCAGGGCTCCGTGAGCTGGCGGGGCAGACTCCCGGAACCGTGCGCCTGACACCAGCGGGCGAGCTCGTCGAGGAGTTGCGGTATGTCAAAGATCCGGAGGAGATTGAGTGTATCCGAAACGCTGGCCGGCTCACTGCTGCGGTTCTTGCGGAGGTGATTAAGCAAGTGCGCCCGGGCGTGCGGGAAAGTGATTTGGCGGCCGAGCTAGACTACCGGTTGCGACGTCGGGGGGCGGATGGGGCAGCGTTCTAGACTATTGTGGCTTCGGGGCCCCGTGCCGCTTGGCCCCATGCGCGTGCCTCCGCCAAGTTGTTGAAGAAAAGTGAGTTGGTTATCTTTGATCTTGGTGCTATACTTCGCGGATACGCGGCGGACATGACGCGGACCTTTTACCTGGGGAATCCCAGCCGGCGTGTGCGGAGTCTGTATAGCGCCGTCCTGGAAGCCCAGCAGCGGGCCGTGAGGAGCCTTGGCGCTGGGAAATGGGCCCGAGACGTCGATGCGGCCGCGCGGCACGCGTTGGCGGCACGCGGGCTGGATGGTTGCTTCACGCACGGCACCGGACACGGCGTCGGCCTGGAGATTCACGAGAAGCCGCGGCTGGCCCGGGGCGAGCGGCAGCGACTCGAGGCCGGCTGCGTGGTTACGGTCGAACCGGGAGTCTATCTGGAGGGTCTAGGCGGCATTCGCATCGAAGACACGGTTCTGGTGAGGCGAGGGGGCGGGGAGATCCTCACGCCCGCGCCCAAGGACGACTGGATCATAATGTAGGGGGCGGCAGCGCGGGCCCCGGCGGGCCAGCCAACGCGGCGCTCCCGCGGAGAAGAACCAATGCCTGGCAGGAATCCACCCCGTGGAGGAGAAGCTTCAGGGAGCACCTGGAACCTGAAGGAGATCCGCGAGCTGATTGACGTCCTCATTGAGCGGGAAATCAGCGAATTTGAGATGGAGAAGGGCGGGTCGAGGATTCGCATCAAGCGCGGCAACAGCCACGCGGAGAACCCCGGCCTGGCGGGTTACGCGGTAAATGGTCCGACAGTGTGGCCATCGCTGCCCCCAACGGCTCAGGCGGCGCCTCCGGAGAGCCCTACGGCAGTTCCGGAGCAGCCGGCGCCTGCCGAAACCACCGAAGAAGTCCATATCATCAAGTCGCCCATCGTGGGCACCTTCTACAGTGCGCCTGCCCCGAGCGCGCCTCCGTTCGTCAAGCTGGGGGATGTGGTGCAGGTGGGACAACCTTTGTGCATCATTGAAGCCATGAAATTAATGAATGAGATCGAGT
>JALHUF010000573.1 GCA_022866195.1 Terriglobia bacterium | reverse complement strand
TGACGCGCCCCGGCGGCGACACTTTCTTTGCCGGCACTTTCAACGGCAACGCCGTGGGCTGTGCCGCGGCCCTGGCGACCATGGAGATGCTGGAGCGTGAGCCTGTGCACCAGCACGTGTTCCGGCTGGGAGAACGTCTGCGGCAAGGCTTGCGGGAGATCCACGGGCGGTTAGGGATCAGAGCCACGGTGGCGGGCTTCGGGTCGGTGTTTCTCACTTACTTCATGGAGGGGCCCATCGAGAGTTACTCGGACCTGCTCCGCAACGACGCAGCGCGTTTTGTCGAATACCGGCGGCGACTCATCGAGCGCGGGATTTTCAAAATGCCCATCAACCTCAAGCGCAACCATGTCAGCTACGCCCACACCGATGCGCACGTTGACCGGACGTTGGAGGCCTGCGAAGACGTCTTGAAGGAGATGTCCGGCGCGCCGGCCCGCCATCGCGCGGGGTAGAACGCTGCGTAAGCTGAATTCCCTCTGCGGGTCGCCTCCGGCGGGTTTCGGGTGTAGCGGCAGTGCGGCAATTCCTGCGATTTCATCTTTGAGGTAGGATTCATGCGCATGTCCGGGTGGCGTTCAGCAATTTTCCTCTGGCTCGCGGTTGGCCTGGGAGCAACCGTCGCCCGAGCCGCGGCGAGCAAACCGGTCTCGTTGAATGGCGACTGGAATTTCGTCGCTGATCCCTCGGGCACCCTCCAGGTGACTGACCTTGCTTCGGCTCGCGATGTTCGGCCGACCCGCGTCCCATCCTCGTGGCAATCGCAGTTTGCGGACTTGCGAGACTACGCAGGGGTGGCGTGGTACTGGCGCTCCGTCACCGTGGAGGCTCTGGGCGGGGACCGGGTGGCGCTGCTGCGGTTCGGCGCGGTGGATTACCTGGCGGAGGTTTACGTGAACGGCCAGAAAGTGGGCTCCCACGAGGGCGGTTACCTGCCGTTCGAGTTCGACGTCACGTCTCAACTGCGCGCGGGCGAGAACCAAATTGCGGTGCGGGTAGGCGACGCGGGAGGAAATGTCAGCCAAGTGCCAGGCATCAAGTATGCCGAGATTCCTCATGGAAAACAGAACTGGTATGTCCAGACGAGCGGCCTGTGGCAGGACGTCGAACTCGACATCCGGCCCCGCATGCATCTGGGCGCCGTGCGCGTGTCAGCGAGCGCCGACGGGGCCTTCAAGATCAGTGTGCCGCTGGTCAACCCGCTCGCCACGGCAGAGTTCAAGAGGCCTGCTTACGTGGGTGCCGAGATCCGTGACGCGGCGGACAAAGTAGTGTGGAAAGAGTCGCATGATTTGACTGCCGGGCAGGCGCGCTACGAATTCTCAGGCGAGTTAGCCAGCCCGAACCTCTGGAGCCCCGCCACTCCTGCGCTCTACACGCTTCACGCTTGGTTGAGTTCCGGCGACGACCAGCGTTACCGCTTCGGGTTTCGGACGTTCGAAACTCGCGGCGGGAAGTTCTTCCTGAACGGACAGCCGATTTATCTTCGCGCGGCACTCGACCAGGATTTCTATCCGGAGACGATTTACACGCCCCCTTCGCTCGACTATTTGAAGAACCAGATGCAGCAGGCGAAAGCGCTGGGGCTGAACATGCTCCGCTGCCACATCAAGGTTCCCGACCCGCGCTACCTCCAGGCAGCGGACGAGGTCGGAGTCCTGGTCTGGTATGAAATCCCCAACTGGGACGTGCTTACGGAAGACGCGAAGCGCCGCGCCCTGGCGACGCTCGGCGGCATGGTGGAACGCGATTGGAACCATCCTTCCATCGTCATCGTGAGCGTCATCAACGAGAGTTGGGGCGCCGACCTCAAGGAGGCCGCGCAACGCGACTGGCTCAAGCGGGCGTACAGTGAAGCCAAGGCGATGGTGCCGGGCTGGCTGGTGGTGGACAATAGCGCCTGCTGCGATAATTTCCACTTGGCGACTGACATCGCGGACTTCCACCAGTACAACGCCATTCCCGACTACGCATCCGATTTCGACCGGCTGGTGAGCGACATGGCGCGACGGCCCGGCTGGCTTTTCAGTCCTTACGGCGATGCCACGCCGCGCGGCGATGAGCCCTTGATGCTTTCCGAATTCGGGAACTGGGGGCTTCCGCGTGTTCCCGAAGTGAAGCCCTGGTGGTTTGCGCGGGGCTTCGGAGACCGCAGTATCACCCGGCCCGAGGGCGTCGAGAAACGTTTTGCGGAATACCAATACTCATCGCTCTTTGCCGATGTCAACGCTCTGGCGGAAGCGACCGAGTGGCATCAATACCGGGCGCTCCAGTATGAAATCGAGACCTTGCGCGCGCATCCGGAAATCCAAGGTTACGTCATCACCGAATTCACCGACCTCAACTGGG
>JALHUF010000572.1 GCA_022866195.1 Terriglobia bacterium | reverse complement strand
GCGCAATTCCGGGCGTGACGCTGCGCACCTCGTTGATCGTGGGCTTCCCCGGTGAAACGGAACGCGATTTCCAGGAGCTGCTGGATTTTGTCGGAGCAGCAGAGTTCGACCACCTGGGAGTCTTCCTCTACTCGAACGAAGAAACCAGCGCGTCGTACGGGTTGGCAAGCCAGGTCCCAGCGCGCGTGGCCCGCAGTCGCCAGCACAAGCTCATGGCCTTGCAGCGCCGGATCTCGCGCCGGAAGCTCCGGGCCTTAATCGGGCAATCGCTCCCGGTGCTGGTCGAGGGTCAGTCACCGGAAACCGATCTGCTCTACCAGGGTCGGCTGGAATCGCAAGCCCCGGAAATTGATGGTCAAGTCCTCATCAACGACTTCGAGGGGGCGGAACCGCAGCCGGGGGAATTCCGCTGGGCCACGATCACGGCGGCGGGCGACTACGATTTGGTGGCGCGCCTGGAAGCGCGGAGTTACGCCGCGCGGGCGGCCCCTACCAGACCGCCGAAAACCGCACCGCTATTGGTGCAGATTCAAACGCCTGGTCCGACTGGGTTGGGTAACGGCCATGCGCTGTCCGGTCTGTAAGCGTGAGACTAGATGGAAGGGCAATCCGTACCGGCCCTTTTGCAGCGCACGCTGCAAACTGCTCGACTTGTACAACTGGCTGTCGGAACGGTACCGGGTCCCAGGGGCGGTCGACACGGCAAAACAATCCGGCGCGGTTCCGGACGCGTCGCCGGGCAACAAGGGGGAGCGTGGCTGAGCGGCGCCGAAGCGCGGCAGTATGGATTTCCACCTGTGGCGGCGTCGGATTCGCCCCGCTGGCGCCCGGGACGGCAGGGTCAGCATTAGGAGTGGCTCTCGTGGTAGGGCTGGGCTGCGTCCCACTGGCTTGGCCGTGGCCGTGGGTCTTGCTCGTCGGGCTCACGGTAGGTATTTTCATTCTTGGGGTTTGGGCAGCAAGTGGGGCGGAGAAGTTCTTCGGCCGACCTGACCCGCGTTACGTCGTCATTGATGAGGTGGTGGGGCAGATGCTCACCTTTCTCGCGCGGCCTGATAGGTCGTGGAAGTGGCTGCTCGCCGGCTTCGTCCTCTTCCGGATCTTCGACGTCGTCAAGCCGTTCCCGGTTCGGCAGGCCGAGCGGCTACCGGCGGGATGGGGCATCATGATGGACGACGTGGCGGCAGGGGTTTATAGTATGGGAGCACTGCTGCTGTTGAGTTACCTTCTGCAATGAGCTTGTGGAAGAAGGCAGGTAAGGCGGGGCAATCCGTGGACGGGAAGTCTTTCGCAGGCGGGAGACCGCATATCGACGAGGTCACTCCGCGCGCCGCAATCGCGGGCGGAGAGATTGCCATTCAGGGCCATGGCTTCACCGCGAATGGCAACATGCGTCCGGTCGTGCGTTTTGGCGAGCAACTGGGGAGCTTGCTGGTCAGTTCCCCGAGCCGCCTTGTGGTCCGGGTGCCGGAGGGCGTGAGGAGCGGCGATTTGACCGTGGATAGCGGGGCCGCGGTCAGCGAGCCGGTCTCTATTGCCGTCGGCATCACGCTGGCTGAAAGCCTCCACCCGGTAGCTAATCCCGCCCTGGACCCAGCCGGGAACATTTACAGCACCTTCAGCGGCAGCCGCGGGCAGAAGGTTGCCATCTCCGTCTTCAAGGTTGGTCGCGACCACGTGACACACGCGTTTCTTCAAGACCTTCTGAACCCTACCGGCATGGCCTTTGACCGCGACGGGTTGCTTTACATTTCCAGTCGCGCCGAGGGAACGGTCTATCAGGTGACACCCGACGGCCATCGCTCTATTTACGCGGAGGGGATGGGTGTGGCCACCGGCATCGCCTTCGATGCTGAGGAGAACCTTTACGTTGGCGACCGCACGGGAACGATTTTCAAGATCAGCCGGGACCGCCAGATTTTTGTTTTCGCCACCATGGAGCCGAGCGTGGCCGCATATCACCTTGCCTTCAGCCCCGACGGATACCTCTATGTGACCGGGCCCACGACCTCCAGCTTCGACCACGTTTTTTGCATTTCACCCGCCGGAGCGTTCACTTCTTTCTATCGTGGTTTGGGACGTCCCCAGGGCTTGGCCTTCGACGTGGAAGGGAACCTCTACGTGGCAGCCTCCCTGGCTGGACGCCGAGGTGTGGTGCGTTTGACGCCTGACGCTAAGCCGGAATTAATGGTGTCGGGGTACAGCATCGTGGGGCTGGCCTTCACCCTCCACCGCTCCATGATTCTGGCCACGAACAGCTCCCTGATCGAGCTATTCGTGGATATTGAAGGCAGGCCCTTACTGCAGTGACGAATAACCAGTGACAAGTGACCAGCAGGAACGTGCCGCTTTCGCTTGCCACTTGTCACTCGTCACTTGTCACTGATCTCCAATGGATGCGGAAATCATCGCGGTCGGCTCGGAACTGCTCACCCCCAATCGGCAGGAGACGAACTCGCTCTATCTCACCCAGAAACTGAACGCCCTGGGCATCGAGGTAAGATTCAAGACGATCGTGGGCGACAACGCCGAGCACCTGGCCCAGGTTTTTCGTGCCGCCCTCGGCCGCTCGCGGCTCATCTTTCTGACTGGCGGCCTGGGCCCCACTGAGGATGACCTCAACCGCCAAGTGGTGGCAGAAGTCCTGGGTCGGCCGCTCCACGAGGTACCCGAGATCCGCCGCCGGATCGAGGAACGCTTCGCGCGCTTTGGCCGCACGATGTCAGAAAACAACGCGCGGCAAGCGCTGGTCCCCGAAGGCGCAGAGTGGCTGGAGAACAAGCTGGGCACAGCTCCGGGGCTCTGGATTTCCCACCAAAGCGTCGCTGTTGTGCTCCTCCCAGGCCCACCCAAGGAGCTGGAGGCCATGTTTGAGGCGACCTGCGCTCCCCGCTTGGCTAGCTTGGCCACCGGCGAATGCCTGCGCAGCCGCGTGTATAAGACGGTGGGCTTGGCGGAATCCGAAGTCGATCAACGCATCGCGCCGCTCTACAAGAACTATCAGAACCCTCGCACGACTATCCTGGCAACACCCGGAGTCATTGAGGTTCACTTGCAGGCCCGGGCCACAAACGACGTCGAGGCCAACGAGCTCCTCGACCAGTTGGGTGACCGGATCGAAGCCGCCCTGGGCGAGTACGTGTTCTCCTCGGGAGGAGAATCGCTGGAAGAAGTCGTGGGCATGTACCTGGTGATGAGACAGAAGACCGTGGCGGTAGCCGAAAGCTGCACGGGCGGCCTGCTCAGCGAGCGCCTTACGCGTGTCCCCGGCAGTTCCAATTATTTTCTGGGTGGCATGGTCTGTTACAGCAACGAGCTGAAAGCGACGCTGGCAGGTGTCCCCGCGGACCTGATTACGGAACACGGCGCGGTGTCCCTGGCCGTCGCCCAGGCGATGGCAGAGGGTGTGCGGAAGCGCACCGGCGCTTCTCTCGGAATCGGCATTACAGGTGTCGCTGGCCCGGGCGGCGGCACTCCCGAAAAACCGGTGGGCCTCGTCTTCATCGCTCTGGCTGATGAAAATGGCACGCAAATTCGCGAGTTCCGCTTTCCCGGCGACCGCGAGCGCGTCCGCCATTGGGCAACCCAGTTGGCGCTGGAAGCCGTCCGACGTCGGCTTCGGGACTGATTTTGGAATTTGACATTTCAGGTTTGAGATCACTGCGTGCGCGCCTTCATTGCCATTGACCTGCCAGAAAGCATCCAGGCTGCCCTTGGCCAGCAGCAGGCGGCCTTTCGGGCCGCTTGCCCGGACGCCCGCTGGACGCGTCCGGAAGGCATACATCTGACTCTGAAATTCCTTGGGGAGATCTCGGACGACCAAGTCCGACAGGTAACGGAAGCCTTGGCAGGCCTCACACCATTCGCAAGTTTCTCTATCGCGGTCAAGGGATTCGGATTTTTCCCGGACGCGCGTCGTCCTCGCGTGTTCTGGGTTGGACTGGAGGCCCCGCCAGCGCTGGGCGAACTGGCCGACCGAGTGGAAAGTTGCAGGGAGAAACGGGGTTTCGCCCGGGAAGAGCGTTCACTCACCCCACACCTCACCCTGGCCCGTTTCAAGGTTCCCCGCCCCCAGCCGGCTCTCCAGGCACTCCTCACCCAGCAGGGAGAACTGTCCCTGGGCCAATTCGAGGTGTCGGAATTTTTCCTCTTTGAGAGTAAACTCTCGCCGCACGGCGCGGAGTATCGCAAGATTGCACGCTTTCCCCGGTAGGGACGGTTCGCACGTCCCGCCTGTATCCAAAGGGTAGAAATGCTGGGCCTCCTCAGCACATTGATGGCTTACCTTCTCGGATCTGTTCCGTTCGGTTACCTGATCGTCCGGTGGCAGAAAGGAATTGATGTCCGGAGGACGGGCAGCGGCTCCATCGGCGCCACGAATGTCATGCGCAGCCTGGGCCCCGTCGGCTTTGCCGCCACTTTCGTTCTGGATGTGGGCAAGGGTTTAGGCGCAGTGCTGCTGGCGACGAAGATCGCAAGAAACGATCCTTTCTGG